>JAFQAG010000021.1 GCA_017416985.1 Clostridia bacterium | reverse complement strand
TCTTTTGAGATTTTTCCACCTAAAAAAGACAGTGCGATTGATACTGTTTATGACACAATTGAGGCTTTAGGTGACTTAAATCCCGACTATATAAGTGTCACATATGGAGCTGGCGGAGGAGTTAGAGGTAATAAAACTGCTGAGCTTGCACAAATGATAAAAAGCAAGCTAAAAATTGAGCCGCTTGCACATTTAACCTGTGTAAATTCTACTAAAGAAGAGGTAGATTCGGTTTTAGAAAACTTAAAAGCTCAAAACGTAAGTAATATATTAGCGCTTCGTGGTGATATAGTTCCCGATAGCAAAGTGCCCGATGATTTCCGCCACGCCTCTGATTTGATTAAATACATAAAAGAACATGGTGATTTTGATATTGCTGCAGCTTGCTATCCTGAAAAGCATTTAGAGGCAAAAACATTAAATGAAGATATTTCGTATTTAAAAGAAAAAACTGATTTAGGTGTAAGCCATTTAATATCTCAGCTGTTTTTTGATAACAACAATTTTTACAGCTTTATGGATAAAATCCGTCAAAAAGGCATAAATACACCTGTTGTTGCTGGCATAATGCCTATTACAAGCGCAGCACAGATTGAAAAAATGGTTAATATGTGTGGTGCTAAAATTCCTGATTGCTGCAGGAAAATGATTGAAAAATACGGTGATAATCCAATTGCTATGCGTGATGCAGGCATTATTTATGCTACAAATCAGATTATGGATTTGGTTGCAAACGGAGTAGATGGTGTACATATTTATACAATGAACAATCCATATGTTGCCAGAAAAATAACCTTATCAATCGGGAGTCTTTTAAATGATTAAAGGTCTTGACGAAAATGAAATTTTGCGCTATATGGGTTATCCTGCAGGCTTTGCTCCTGATGCTGATTTGCGTAAAAATATTAAAGAAAAAAGTGAGATTTTATTAAAAACTGCAAAGCCTAAATATGTTTATAACATTTTTGATATTGAAACTATTAAAAATGGAGTCGTATTAGTCAATTCAGATATAATTCTTTTGGGCAATTCAATTAAAGGGCATTTAAAAGACAGTAAAAAATGTGTTATAATGGCTGCAACATTGGGAATTGAGGCAGACAAACTAATTCGCAGAACTCAAATTTCATCAGTTAGCGATGCTTTGATTTTTGATGCGTGTGCTACAACGTATATTGAAGCTTTTTGTGACAAAGTTCAAAATGAAATAGAAGAAAAATATGGCGCTTGTAATTTTAGATTCAGTCCTGGTTACGGTGATTTTCCTATTTCATTGCAAAAAGATATTTTAAAAATACTTTCAGCAGAAAAGAAAATCGGACTTTGTGTAAATTCATCAGATATGCTCACACCGTCTAAATCGGTAACTGCAGTTATCGGACTTGTAGATGGGTGTATACAAAAAACAAATAAATGTGAGTTATGCCCTAATAAAGAAAGGTGTGCTTTTACAAGATATGAAAAATAGTATTTTAGATATACTCGGGAAAAAGATTATATTTTTTGACGGTGGTCTCGGCACGCAAATACAAAATAAGGGATTAAAGCTTGGCGAAATTCCTGAAACTTTTAATATCAAGAACCCTGATATTGTGCGTGAAATACATGCTGAGTATAAAGCTGCAGGTGCTAATGTAATTACTACTAATACATTTGGTGCAAATCGCCTAAAGCTTAAAAATAGTGGCTTTACGGTAGAAGAAATAATACCTGCTGCTATAAAAATAGCAAAAGAGGCAGCAGGTGAGAGTGGATTTGTGGCACTTGATGTCGGCCCGCTTGGAGAACTACTTGCTCCTATGGGAACACTGTCATTTGATGAGGCGTACGAAATTTTTGCCGAGCAAATGATTTTAGGCGAAAAAAGCGGAGCAGACCTTATTTTAGTAGAAACAATGACAGATTTAGCAGAAATCAGAGTAGCGCTTTTAGCCGCAAAAGAGAATACAAAACTGCCTGTTTTTTGCTCAATGAGCTTTGAAGAAAACGGACATACGTTTACAGGATGCTCCATTGAATCAATGGCAGCAACTCTTGCTCCTTTTGCTGATGCGATTGGAATTAACTGTTCACTCGGACCTAAAGAAATATTACCGCTTGCAAAAAAACTTTCAAAAGTAAGTATGAAACCTATTTTGCTTCAACCTAATGCGGGTTTGCCTCGTGTTGAAAATGGAAAAACAGTTTTCGATGTAACTCCTGAAGTTTTTGCTGAGCAAATGTGTGAGTTTTATAAATTGGGTGCAGCTGTTATGGGTGGTTGCTGTGGAACAACACCAGACCACATTAAAAAAATGACAGAATTACTTTCTGGTAAAGATGTAATTAATCTAAAAGTTTTGTCGCAAACGGTTGTATGCTCGCCATCAAAAACTATCGTTATTGATTCGCCAAAGGTTATTGGCGAAAGAATTAATCCAACAGGTAAAAAGAAATTTAAAGAAGCTCTTTATAATAATGATATTGACTATATACTACGTCAGGGAATAGAGCAGGCAGAGGCTGGTGCAGAGATTTTAGACGTAAACGTCGGTCTGCCTGATATTGATGAAGTAGGTATGATGAAACGTGTTATTTTGCAATTGCAGGCAGTTACCGATTTGCCGCTTCAGATTGACTCATCAAATGCCGAGGTCATTGAGTGTGGATTAAGAACATATACAGGTAAGGCAATTGTAAACTCGGTTAACGGTGAGCAAAAGGTATTAGATAAAATACTTCCGCTTATTGCGAAATATGGCGCTTGTGTTGTGGGTTTGACACTTGATGAAAACGGCATACCTAAAAAGGCGGAAGACAGATTTAAAATTGCAGAAAAAATAGTAAATGAAGCAGAAAAATATGGTATTTTAAAAGAAAATATTATAATAGACTGTTTAACGCTTACCGTATCAGCTCAGCAAGAAGATGCAGAAGAAACCTTAAAAGCAGTACGAATGGTAAAAGAAAAGCTGGGGGTTAAAACAGTTTTAGGTGTTTCTAATATATCCTTTGGATTGCCCAGACGTGATATAATAAACGAAATATTTTTAGCACAGGCTTTGGCAAATGGCTTGGATTTGCCTATTATAAATCCTAATAGCGAAGGTATGATGAAAGTCATAAATGCTCATCGGGTGCTTGCAAATATCGACAAGCAGGCAGAGTATTATATAGAAAAATATGCAAATACCACAGCTGGCGAGGTAAGTGTATTAGGTGCAAATAACAATCCTTGCGAATCTAAAACCGATGGCTTAGTCGATATAATAATTAAAGGCTTAAAAGATGAAGCGCGGATAGCAACGGAAGAACTTTTAAAAAGCAAAGATGAACTGACAGTTGTAAATGATTATCTTATTCCTGCACTCGATATTGTCGGTGAGCGATATGAAAAGGGAATTATATTCTTACCACAGCTTATTTCTGCTGCTGAAACCGTTAAAGTTTCGTTTGATGTTTTAAAAGAACGCCTAACAGGCGAAAATGCAAAAATAAGCAAAGGCTCTATCGTACTTGCAACAGTCAAGGGCGATATTCACGACATTGGAAAAAATATAGTAAAAGTAATTTTAGAAAACTATGGTTTTACTATAATAGATTTAGGTCGTGATGTTGCACCGGAAGTTATTGCAGATTCTGTTAAAGAAAATAACATTAAGCTTCTTGGGTTAAGCGCCTTAATGACAACAACTGTTAAAAGTATGGAAGAAACAATAAAGCTTGTAAAAAAAGTTTCTCCTGATACAAAAATTATGGTTGGTGGAGCAGTATTAACAGAAGAGTACGCAAAGCAGATAAACGCAGATTTTTATGCTAAAGATGCTAAAGTATCGGCAGAAATTGCAAGGAAAATTTTTGAATAAAATAAAGGTTGCAGTCATTTGACTGCAACCTTTTACTTATTCATTTGTTTCATTTGAATCTGTAACTGTTTCTTCTGCTGGAGTTTCGCTGCTACAATCAGTATTTTCGTCGTTATCGGAATCGTTTATTAATTCATCGATAGCGAAAATACGTTCAAATTCTTCACCGTCAAGCTTTTCGGTTTTTAAGAGTGCATTTGCAACGTTATGAAGTTTACTCATATTATCATTTAATATCTTCAAACAATTTTCGTAAGATGTATCAATAATTTTTCTGACTTCTGCATCAATCTGTGCGGCAATCTCTTCGCTGTAATCACGTGAGTGACCATAATTCATACCGAGAAATACTTCATCGTTTTCAGAGCTAAAGCTAATTGGTCCTAATGTTTCGCTCATTCCGTATTTTGTTATCATATCACGTGCGATTTTTGTTGCGCGCTGGATATCATTGGATGCACCTGTGCAGATATCATTTAAAACGAGCTGTTCAGCAGCACGACCACCTAAGAGTGTTAATATATTTCCGAGCATTTCGTTGCGAGAAAGATGATTTTTGTCCTCTTGAGGAAGAGAAAGAGTATATCCTGCAGCACGACCTCTTGGAATAATAGAAATTTCGTGAACAGGGTCGCTATCAGGTACAATTTTCTGAACGATTGCGTGACCGGCTTCGTGATATGCAGTAATTTTTTTGTCTTTATCAGAAATAACCTTTGATTTTTTCTCAGGACCTGCAATTACTTTGGTAATAGAACCCTCTAAATCAGCCATTTCTATTTTCTTTTTACCAAGCTTTGCAGCTAATAATGCAGCCTCGTTCATAAGATTTTCAAGGTCAGCACCGCTAAAGCCTGAAGTGGATTTTGATAAAACGTTAAGGTCAACATCATCGGCTAAAGGTTTAGCACGTGAATGAACCTTTAAAATTTCTTCACGACCTTTAGCATCAGGATAGTTAACAACAACCTGACGGTCAAAACGTCCAGGTCTTAAAAGAGCCGGGTCTAATATATCAGGGCGGTTTGTAGCTGCAATGATTATAATACCTTCATTAACACCAAAACCATCCATTTCAACCAAAAGCTGATTAAGTGTTTGCTCACGTTCGTCATGTCCGCCGCCCAAACCGGCACCACGGTGACGACCAACAGCATCGATTTCGTCAATAAAGATTATGCTAGGAGCATTTTTCTTAGCCTGGTCAAACAAATCACGAACACGTGATGCACCAACACCGACAAACATTTCAACAAAATCTGAACCCGAAATAGAGAAGAAAGGAACTTTTGCTTCGCCTGCAACAGCTTTAGCAAGCAAGGTTTTACCTGTTCCCGGAGGTCCTACTAAAAGTACTCCCTTAGGGATTCTTGCACCTAATTCAACAAATTTTGAAGAATCTCTTAAAAATTCAACAATTTCTGCAAGTTCTTCCTTTTCTTCATCAGCGCCTGCAACATCTTTAAATGTTACGTGAGTGTCGCCATTTTGTGCCATTCGTGCGGTGCTTTTTCCAAAATTCATCATTTTACCGCCACCTTGTGCCTGGCGCATAAAAACAAACCAGAATAAAACAAATATGCCGACTGTTAAAAGAGTAGGCAATAGCGATAACCACCATGGCATTGCCTGCGGAGCAGGAGTATCAAGTGATAAAGTCCCATTATCGAGCTGAGACTGAATTGCATCACCTGCATTGGCATATAAAATTGCAATGGAAGGAATATTTGCAACCCTCATACTTTTTTCAGGAAACTT
>JAFQAG010000020.1 GCA_017416985.1 Clostridia bacterium | reverse complement strand
TTTCTTTTCCGATGCTTGAGCAAGAGGATGGCGGTATTGTAATTTATGATGAAGACTTTATAAATGGCAGGGTGCTTTTAGGCGATATTGTAATTTCGTTAGAAAGAGCAGAGGAGCAGGCAAAAGAATATGGACACAGCTTCAGCCGTGAAATTGGATTTTTAGCTGTGCATTCGGTTTTGCATCTTTTAGGATATGACCACGAGCTTGGCGAAGCGGAAGAAAAAGAAATGTTTTCAAAACAAGAAGAAATATTAAAAAATATAGGATTAACCAGATGAAAGGGGTAAAAAACATATGATGACAGACAAAAAGTGCATACTTATGATGTTTGTAGAGTTTTTGTTGACGCTTTTAATCAGTATGTTCGGATTTATGCTTTTATCATGGACTTTTGATTATTCGTGGGGCATAAAAGTGTATTCTGTAATTTTTACTTTAGTATTTTTTGCTTTTGTATATTGCAGAATGTGGAACAAGGCTAAATCTGATATAAAATATCAAAAAGGTAATTTGAATTTAAAGCATGCCTTTAAATTAATTTTGCCGTTTGCAGCTTTTCTTGCAATAATTGTTACATTATTTGGACTTATAAAACTAAACGTTATTCCTATACGTGATATTGTTGTTGATGTTCAGTATATACTTGAAGAAAATCAGCCCAGACGAATACACGAAGTATTATTAATTGACAATTTAAATCTTATTATGCGTGCGTTATTTATATTCTTAATTGGATTTTTATCGCCAAATAATACATCAGTGCTTGTATTGTTTATCGCTCCGGCGATAGTTGTTGTTGCTGGTCTTGCAGGATATTTTGCAGGAATGAAAAAGTTTTATTTATCTGATGTTATTGCGCAGACTCAGCAGAAAGTAAAAGACAAATTTAATGAATAACAATAGGCTTAATTAAAACAAAGCGTCTGTAAAAGTAAGTTTTTACAGACGCTTTGTTTATGGGGATAGGAAAAATTGTTTAGAATTGACAAACAGAACCGTATGGTTACCCGAAGGCGTACATTGGTACGTCGAGGGTGAAGTTTGTCAATAGTAAAAAGACAGTAAAAAAAGAGAAAAGCCTCGCTTTAAGTGAGGCTTTTCTACATTTATTAAAAACTTAGTTTTAATAATTAATTTTACTTCGTTAATGCTATTAATTTTGTCTTTTTGCGTTCTGGACTATTTTTACATCCCTATTTTTATCTTACTATTCTTCTTGCTGTATAATACACGTTGTTATAATATCCTGTGTTGATGCTTGTATATTTTACAACATCACCTGTCTGAGGGGAGTGAATCATCATTCCGTCTCCGACATAGATACCAACGTGATGAACTGATGAGTTGCCTGCGCGTTTAAACATTACTAAATCTCCGGGTCTTAAGTCGCTTCTTGCAACCTCAACACCATTTGAAAGCTGTGAGTGAGCCGTTCTGTTAAGACTATATCCAAGTTGTTTGTAAACAAAAGATGTAAAGCCTGAACAGTCAAATCCTTTAGGAGATGAACCGCCGTAAACATACGGTGTTCCTAAATAACGTTTTGCCATTTCAACAACTCTGTTGCCGGCAGTAAAACTACCTCTGTTTGCAATATCTTCGGGGCGAACACTAACATAATCTGCATTTATGTATGCTGTCTTATTATCGCCGATTCCGATTTTAAACCAATTTCCTTCTCTAGCATAAACATCAAGTGTAACACCATACCAAACCTGAGAAATGCTTTCATAATCTGTAGCAGGACCGGTTCTTACGTTGACGGTATCACCGACAACTATTCCAACGCAGGGAAAACTTTCTGCGCTTGCCGTAAATGCTGCTGACTGCATAACCAAGAGTAAAGAAGCTAGCAACATCAGACCGGACTTCAAAAATTTTCGCATAAAAAAATGACCTCCGTTAAATTCTTTAATCAACAATGCGATGTTCTTAAATGTCTGACATCTGAAGTTATTACGAATTTGTTACAAAGTGTATTATAATATATTTCGTAATTTTTGTCAACCTTTTCTTAAAACTTTTTTAATAATTTTGTAGCAATTTATACTTTATTCATAAATTTTGTTGACTTATATATTTTAAAAAAACGCATAAATACTGCATTTTCAAAGAAAATGCCTATAAAAATAAGAAAATGAACATTGAGCTAAATGTTTTGTTTTGTTATAATATTACTGAGAGAATATATTAAACGGAGGTTTTGTATCATGATACATAACGGCAAAAATGTTACAGATTTAAAAATTGCATACATTGGCGGCGGCTCAAAGGGTTGGGCTTGGGGTCTTATGAGTGACCTTGCTGTTGCTGATGATATTTCAGGTAGTGTATATCTTTATGATATAGATTATGATGCTGCTAAAGCAAACGAAATTATAGGAAATACAGTAAAAAATTCTAAAGGCGCAGTTACAGACTGGAAGTATGTAGCGGTTAAAACTATTGACGAGGCTTTAACCGGTGCAGATTTCGTTGTAATTTCAATTTTTCCCGGAACAATGGACGAAATGAATTCTGACGTTCATTGCCCTGAAAAATACGGCATTTATCAGTCGGTGGGCGATTCAACCGGCCCCGGAGGAATTGTTCGTTCTTTGCGTACAATTCCTATGATGCAGGAAATTGCAAATGCAGTTAAGAAAAACTGCCCCGATGCATGGGTTATTAACTATACAAATCCGATGACGGTTTGCGTAAAAACTCTTTACGAAACATTCCCTGAAATTAAAGCATTCGGATGTTGCCACGAAGTGTTCGGAACACAGAAGCTTCTTACAGATGTATTAAAAGAGTATAAGGGCATCGAAGGCGTAAAAAGAAACGAAATAAAAGTAAATGTTATTGGTGTAAACCACTTTACATGGCTTACTTCTGCAAAATATAAAAATATTGACTTATTCCCACTCTATAAAGAGTTCTGTGAAAAATACGGTGAAGAAGGTTATGGCGTAAAGGCTGATACCAACTGGATGAACGATTTCTGGGAATATGCGGAAAAAGTTAAAATGGAGCTGTTCTTAAGATACGGCTACATTGCAGCAGCAGGTGACAGACACTTGGCAGAGTTCTGCAGCAATCATTGGTATTTAGCATCAAGAGAACGTGTTGCTCATATGAAATTCGGTTTAACTCCTGTTGATTTCAGACGTGAAAACTATAAAAAGCTTGGCGCAAAGAGTGCTCGTTTAGTTAACGGAGAAGAGCAATTTGAAATTACCGAAACAGGTGAAGAGGGCGTTATGCAGATTCGTGCGCTTTTAGGCCTTGAGGATTTGGTTACAAACGTAAACATTCCAAACAGAGGTCAAATTCCAAACTTGCCTATTGGTGCGGTTGTTGAATCTAACGCAGTATTTTCTGATAATAGTGTTGTTCCGGTATTCGCAGGAGAAATTCCAACTGTAATCCATCCGCTTATTGCAAGAATTTGCGATGAACAGCAGATGATTGTAAAAGCTGGTATAGAAAGAGATTTAGAGCTTGCATTTATTGCGTTCTTAAACGACCCGTTAGTATCTTTAGCACCACCGGAAGCTCGTGCACTGTTTGATGAAATGATTCAGAATACTAAAAAATATCTTACAATGTATAACGTAAAATAATGAAATAAAAAATAGAATGCACCAATTCGGTGCATTCTATTTTTAATATAGCTGTTCTATAATTTTTTTAACATCATCCAATGTAGTTGCCGAAAAGGCAAGTGTTTTAAGTTTAGATGCGCCCTGCATACCTTTCATATACCAAGCCAAATGCTTTCTTGCTTCTAATATACCTATATGCTCGCCTTTTATTTTAACAAGCAGTTCCATATGTCTGATAATAGTCTGGCGCTTTTCATCAGGTGTAACAGGTGTTATTTCCTTTCCGTCTAATGCATCACGAACGGCACGGAACAAAAACGGATTTCCCTCAGCTCCACGACCGATCATAACGCTGTCGCATCCGGTTTCGTTTAGCATATTTATAGCATCTTCGGCAGAACATATATCACCATTTCCGATAACTGGTATTGATACAGCTTTTTTTACATCACGAATAATACTGCGGTCAGCCTTGCCACTGTAAAACTCTTCACGTGTGCGTCCGTGAACAGCAATGGCAGATGCACCTTCTTCCTCTGCAATTTTTGCTATCTGTACAGCATTTTTGTTGTCCTTATCCCATCCTGCACGGATTTTAATACTGACGGGTATATTACAGGCATTAACTACCTCGCGAATCACTAAGCGCGCTAATTCAGGATTTTTCATTAAAGCAGAGCCGTCACCGTTAGATACAATTTTAGGAGTAGGGCATCCCATATTTATATCAATATATGAAAAACCGCTTTTTTCAACAAATTGGGCAGCTTCTGCCATAATATTAGGTTCGCAACCGAAAATCTGAACAATATAAGGCTCTTCCTCGGGGACGGATTCTAATAAAAGATTTGTTTTTTTATCCTTATAATGAATGCCTTTTGCACTTATCATTTCAGAATAAACTATATCTGCACCGAACTCTTTGCATATAATTCGAAACGGCAAATCGCTTACGCCTGCCATAGGTGCTAAAATAATTTTATTTTTGTAAAATGAAGTCATTTTATTTACCTTTCTAATGTTAGTTATCATTAAGTATATCATAATGTATTTATTGACGCAAGATAAAAGATGTGATAAAATATTTACATACGCAAATATTGTTACATTTAAAATAAGCAAAAAGGCAGGATAATTATGCATATTCAGAATTTACATACTCACACAGCATTTTGTGACGGTGCAAACACTCCGGAAGAAATGGTTGTTGCGGCATTGTCTAAGGGCTTTGACTCTTTAGGCTTTTCAGGGCATTCATATATGACATACTCTAAATATCTTGGCGATATTGACAGAACTGAAGAATATAAAAAAGCGATATCAGAGCTTAAAATAAAATATAAAGACCAGATTAAAATATATCTGGGTCTTGAGGTGGATATGTATTCAGAGCCAAAAATGTCAGACTATGATTATTTAATCGGTTCGGTGCATTACTTTAAGATCTGTGAAGAATATGTCGGCTTTGATAAGTCAGAGCAGGAAGTAGAAGATATTATAAACACATATTTTAATGGAAATGGTATGGAATATGCAAAATACTACTATAAAACTCTGGCGCAATTACCTCAATACGGAAAATTTGATATTATCGGTCATTTTGATTTAATCACAAAGCATAGCGATAACAGAACCTTTTTTGATGAATCATCTAAGGAATATTTAAATGCCGCATTTGAAGCAGCAGAGGTTTTAGCTAAAAAAATTCCTTTTTTTGAAATTAATAATGGTGCGGTTGCAAGAGGATACAGAAAAAGTCCATATCCATCAGTGCCAATAATAAAACGATTAAAAGAACTTGGATTAGGTGCAGTTATAACATCTGACAGTCATAGCACCAAAACTATTGATTGTGGTTTTGAACTTTCAACCGAACTTTTAAAAGAATGTGGATTTAAAGAAAAATATATACTGACCGACGACGGTTTTGCAGCAGTTTCACTTTAAGGGGTAAAAAGAATGAATTACTTAACAGTTATTATATTGATTTTTTCAGTATTAGGAGCCTTAGACAGAATAATTGGTAATCGCTTTGGCATCGGAAAAGAATTTGAAAAAGCCTTTATGCTTTTAGGCACAATGGCACTTTCTATGATTGGTATGATAGTAATCTCTCCGTTTATTGCCGAGATAATGAAGCCACTATCAGAAGCTTGTGCTAATCTTTTACATATTGACCCGTCTATTATTCCTGCATCCTTATTTGCGAATGATATGGGTGGGGCATCGTTGTCTGTTGAAATGGCGTTG
>JAFQAG010000251.1 GCA_017416985.1 Clostridia bacterium | reverse complement strand
GCAGGCTGATGTTATCATCGGTGGATGCGACGGTGCTATGAACCGTGGTATGCAGTGGCAGGGCATGAGCCTTTGGATGACTCTTCGTCATGAGCCGACCCGTTGGATTCCGTCAAGCTATATGCCGACTCTTCCGGGTAAACTGTTCTTCTTAAAAGACCTGGCTGGTCCGCTTGAGGCTGAATGTAACTAATAAATAATACTAAGAGGCTGTGATTATCACAGCCTCTTAAATTTTTGTAATAAATCATATAAGAAATTGCACATTGTTATAAGTTTTTGCTTATTTATATTTAAAGCTAAATCGTATATAATTATGCTGTAGATAATACAAAATTGTATTAATTACAAATGGTTGCCACAGGCGAAAAAAGAAAGGATAGATTGTATGAAATCAAGTAGTCGTTACACACCATCTGATAACGGTTTTTTAATTAACGCAAGTTCAGAAATTTTTAACCGTACACTCTATGGCTCACATAAAAATGATGATAAAGAAGCCCGATTTTTTACCTTTGCCGGTGATGCTCCGCAGTTTATGGGGGCGTTAACTGATTGGGAAAAAAATACTTTCAGTTTTTATGCCAAGTGCGGTACTTTAAAAAATGGTCTGGCACTTACACCCGGTCAGAGAGTTGAATTTTTCTATTCAAACGATATGGATATAAGCTCCCGTTGGTTTCACACCTCCGAGGATATCAGTGCCGAATTTAAAAATGGTTGGATGGAATATGAGCTTACACAAATGTCACCCTGGTTTCCTGATGTAAATGTGGAAATTGAGGCATATCCGTTGCTTCCTGATGATGGATTTTTGGTGCATTATAAAATAAAAACTGACCAGAGAGTGATTTTTGTTGCCGGCTTTGGTGGAGTTACAGATTACATAGGAAGATTTGAATATAAAGATGAGCAAAAACGTCTTTTTAGTGCAAGCGACTGCATTAAAAATACCGTGGAGTTTGGCAAAAACAGTGCGTGTGTCTATCATCCTGACGGCACCTCTATGCGTATCGGTACAAGCTTTGAATCAGTTATTGAGCCTGGCTCAGCTAAAGTGCTCGAAACACCTTATCCAAGCACATTCTTAGCATCAAAACCTGAAAATGAAGATGATGCAGTTGTAAAAATTTCCGCTGAAATCGAAGCAGGCACAACATTTGACGGATATATAGTTGTTCTTCATAACTCTAGCGAAGAAACTATGAATAAATGGCTGACGCATAAAGACCCCGCAAGATATATTAAACAGCAAATATATGAAAAGCATTCTTGTATCAGCGTAAAAACTCCTGAAAATCCGCTTGATTTAACTATTGCTCCGACAGTAATAGCACTCGATGCATCATGGCACAGAAATTCGTTCCATCACGGAGCATTCGGATATCATGCGCCATTTTTAGGCTGGCGAAACTGGTATGCGCCCACCGCATTAGGCTGGGGCGACAGAGTTGAAACCACAATGTCTACACATTTAAATCAGATTGTAAAAAATGCAGATGGCAAAGAGCGGGTATGGTTTGACGGAAAAGGGGCAAGAGAGGGCGACCCCATTAATGACCCATCCCAATACCATAACATTGAAAACAGCAGCGGTTTTCTGCCCTTCTTTATCGGAGAGAAAGCTGCATACTATAACATGCAGGAATGTGCATTTGATATGATGCTTTATTACATCGAATGGACAGGAAATCTTGAGTTTGCGCAAAAATATTATGATGAGTTCTGCGCTATGCTTGATTGGGAAGAAAGAATATTCGACCCCGACAATGATGGACTTTATCAAAACTTTTTAAACACCTGGATTTCAGACGGTCACGAATATAACGGAGCAGGCTGTGCACAGTCAAGTGCTTATAATTACCGTGCAAATAAGGTAATGGAAAAAATTGCGAAAAAACTGGGCAAGCCAAGCGATATTTTTGCAAAAAGAGCAGAAAAAATTAAGAACGCTGTAAACGAAAAGCTATGGCTTGCAGACTGCGGAGTTATCGCAGAATCGCTTGACACAATCGGAAATTGCCTTATTCATCCGGCACCTGAGCTTTCTACTGCATATCTTGCAATAGATTGCGATATAGTAAATGAATTTCAGGCTTATACAATGCTTAAATATACCGAAAACCATATTAAGAGTGTTGTAACCCCCGGCTTGGGAGGAAGATTATCATATTGCTCTAATTGGCTTCCGAAAAAATATTCCACTTACGGAATATTCCCTGCTGAAAATGCACATTTAGCCCTTACATATTTTAAATTAGGATTAAAAGAGCAAGGCAAAAAAATTATGGATGGAATCGTTGACTGCTATTTTACCGGCAGAAATCCCGGTATGGCAGCGCACGTACAGTCATCACGAGGTACAGCAGACCTTGCAGATTTAGACTTTACAGATGTGTCAAGTACATATCTTCGACTGGTGGTTGAAGGCTTGTTCGGTATTCGTTTTAACACCCTTGAAAATCTGGCTGTTATAGCTCCGAACTTCCCTGATGATTGGGAAAATGCGAGCCTGACCCTTAAAGATATTTCTTTACATTACAGCCGAAGCGGTATGCACGAAACATATGATATATATTGCGACAGAACTGAAAATAAGTGCATAAAAATACCTATGCGTTCTTGTAATGTAGAAACTGTAATGCTTGACGGCAAGCCCGTTTCTTATGAAATAATGTCAGGAGTAAATAACAGCTTTATTAAGATTAACACAGATAAAGCCGGTCAGTTTAAGGTTCAGGTTATGTATGGCAAAGGAAGTCTTCCGTATATTAGCTATACTGATAAAGTCCTCGGCGGAAACGAAGTTGTTTTCGAGGTGGCAGATGGTATTTTGACAGATTATTCAGATATATCAGAATGCCTTGAAAATATCAGCATTGTCGGTAACAAGTTGTATGCAAAGGTTAAAAATATTCTGGGTTATCATACTTTGTTTATCCGTGTTAAAAAAGGCGAATACGACTCATGGATTGCGGCAGATTACGAGATTTTAGTAAAAGAAGTTAAAAAAGAGCCGCTTACCCAAAAGCCTTTTGAGCCGATTGATATTTCAAAATTCTTTAATTGCAATATGACAGAGCTTCATCAGCAGGAATATATGAGTCCACGCCCAGATGGCTATTCAATCGGCGTATTCCCTAACGGAAGATATGCATGGGAATGGAATCATGGCGGACATAACAAGCTGGTTGTTGACGACAGCACACTAAGACAGGCGGACGGAGTTGTACATACAAAATCCGGTATTCCGTTTGCAACGCCATCAGAAAATGAAAATATTGCGTGTGTTTCTGTATGGGATAATTTCCCCACAGAAATGGTAGTTCCGTTAGATGGAACAGCACAAGAGCTGGCTATAATGTTTATTTCGACAACTAACTCTATGCAAACACGTGTTGAAAATGTACGTATTACGGTTACATATGCTGATGGCAAAACCGAGGAGGTTAAGCTTGTATATCCGTTAAGTATTGACGATTGGCTCGTACCTGCTCTGCAAACACAAAACGAAACATTCTATTTTAATGACTATAACCACGCAACTGTTCAAAGAATACGTCTTGACTCATCTAAAGAGCTTGCAAATGTTAAAATTGAAGCCGTTGCAAATGAAGTGATTATGGGAGTTATGGGTATCAGCATAAGCAGATAGTAATAAAGAATTATAGTGATTAAGAAAAATTGAAAATAAAAGGAGTTTAAATTATGTATATTGACATTCATTCACACGCATATTGGAAACCAAATCCGTTTGTTACACAATTTTTTACGCCGGAAGGACTAATAGAAGCACAAAACAGAAATAACATAGAAAAGGGTGTGCTTCTGCCCGTTGTTAATGCCGAGATATATTTTCCGCAGACAAATGAAGATATACTAGATATGTGTGAAAAATATCCTGACAGATTTATACCATTTTGTAATGTTGACCCAAGAGCAATGACAAATTCGCCCGATGCTCCGCTCGACAAGGTATTACAATATTATAAAGACCGTGGTTGCAAGGGTGTGGGCGAAATTATGCCAAATATGGAGCTTATGGACCCTAAAGTACAGAATCTTTTCAGATGCGCTGAAATAGTAGGTCTTCCGGTAATTTATGATGGCTCTGATGTTAAAGACGGCGACTTCGGCTTGTATGATGACCCCGGTCTTCCACAGCTCGAGCATACTCTTCAGCGTTTTCCGAATCTTACAGTTTTAGGTCACGGTCCTGTGTTCTGGGCAGAGATTGCAAGACTTGAAACCATAGGCGAGCGCGGATTTGTATTCGGATTTAAAAAAGAAGGACAGGTAGGACAATATAACACATCACCGATAAAAGAAGAGGGCGTTGTTCCTAAGCTTTTAAGAAAATACAAAAATCTGCACCTAGACCTTTCGGACGAAACTGCGTATAATGCCCTTACACGTGACCCTGAATATGGTCCTGCATTTTTAGAAGAATTTCAGGATAGAGCATATTTCGGAACTGATTTTTGTAATACTGATTATCCCGATGTTCCTTTAGCTAAAACATTGGTTGAATGGAAAAATGACGGTAAAATATCAAAAGAGGCATTTGAAAAAATTGAAAGAGAAAATGCAATAAGACTTTTAAATCTATAATAGCTATATCAAGTGTATAAAGGCAAATAAATATGCAATATGCTTGCGCATTACAAACACGCAAGGCAGAGGGGATGTGTTATGTATGAAATATCCAAAATTACTGTTTTTCGGCATTGATGGAGCTATGCCGTCGTACATCAAAAAAGAGGTTGAAAAGGGAAATCTTCCAGGGTTTGCCAGAATAATGAAACAAGGTGTTTTCTTTAATGACTGCATGCCGGTATTTCCTACAATTTCTCCCACCTGTTGGAATTCTGTACACACGGGCGCTGTACCGGGAGTTCACGGTGGTATTGATCAGAATATACATATACCCGGAGATAATCCGTGGGAGTTTATCACTTCCTACCACGGCTCCAATATTCAAGCTGAAAAATTCTGGGAGACAGCGGCCAAAAAAGGTTACAAATCTCTGATTCTGAATGCCTGCAGCTCCGGCCCTGCGAAAACAGACAATGTCTCTCAGCTGTTTGGAAATTCTACCAGACTGCCAAGAGTAGAGTTGGGTGCGGGTTATGTCTCCGGCTGCCCCCAGCAGTATCTGCATATTAACACGGGCGAATCCCGTGCAAGTCTGCTAATCAGCGGCACCAAGGAGACCGGCGCAAAACCCAAGAGCGAAGCGTTTGATTTGTCACAGGGTATACAACTCGCACCCAATACCTTTGAATTTAAGGCACTAAAGGGAAAGCATGAATTAAATGCGAATGAAATACAGGAGTATTCATGGGTCGTGATTACGCATCCCGACGGAGTCCAGGTTGGTGCTGATATAGACAACGCTAAAGCAGCGAAAATTGTGGGTATCCACGAATGGACAGAACCTATTTCCCGAGAACTGATGACGGATATGGGACCGTGTACGTTCCATTTCCGAGCTAGACTTGAGGAGATGGATGCAAAAAGCGGCAGATATGTGGTATATATCACACCTACCTATAACCTGCTCAAGGAAGTACAGAATATTGAGGATGCCCGTAAAATCATGGATATCGCCGAGGTCCACACAGTTTACTGCGGACTCGAGGATGCCAAAACCTTTTGTATGGATAAGTATTTTGATACACAAGCCTTCGACTTTTCGTGGAGACGACAAGTACTGCAGCGCATGACAGCAGACTGTGATTATGATTTCATTTTTGACTTCACCGGTACGGTGGATGCTATGAATCACCAATTCAGAAGTTACGCAGAAGGTCTTGATGAATTCAACTGCTGCGAGATGGAACCGGAAGACCCGCGCATCAAAGAGGCGGAAAAAATATTCAGCCGCTGCTATCAGCAAGTGGATGAGCACATCAGCTGGCTATTGGATAACATGGTGGGAGAAGAGACCCAGATATGCATTATGTCTGACCACGGGTCTATCGGCAGCAAGGATACCTTCCACCAATATTTAATAATGGAAAGAGCAGGACTCCTCACCTACCTTACTGACGTAGATGATGAAAAAACATGGCGCAACAACAATATCGACTGGACAAAAACAAAGGCTTACTGTGTGGGCAGTTGCCAAATCAATGTGAATCTGCAGGGCAGAGAGCCCTGCGGCATTGTGAAACCTGAGGATTATCATAAAGTTGTGGGAGAGATTATAGATGCTCTCTGGCAGTACGGAAGAACTCCCGAAGGTTTCCCGATGTTGTCTTTTGCTGTGCCCGGAGATCAAGCCGGCTTCTTTGGACAGAAGGGAGAAAACTGCGCAGATGTAGTTTTCGGTCTGTCGGGTGGCCCCATGGGAGGCTATTTTGGAGTTGTCCACGCCCAACAAATTCCCTCAGCTAAAAGCGAACGCGGCGGAAATATGCGCTCTTTGTGTATTATGAGCGGCAGTAAATTTAAAAAAGACTGCATTTTGGAAAGACCGATGGATTTGACGGATATTGCCCCAACCATGTGTTATGCCGCCGGACTTCCTCAGCCGAAAGATGCTACTGGTGGAATTGTTTTCCAAGCATTTCAAGAAGAAATGTGACCAAAAAAACTATTGTTTAATACAACTTTTCTTTGCATGGTCTGCGCTTTTTGCATCCCTTGGGATAGGAAAAAAGATGTAGAATAAATAAACGGAACCCGCAGGGGTTCCGTTTATTTATAACGTAAAGCATTTTTAAAGAAATTTGTAAAACAAATTTCTACATAATTAATATAATTTTTGCTTTGCGTAGTCTGCGCTTTTTTTACATCCCAAATTATTTGTGATAACTCTCATTTGCATTTATCTTAAATGCTCTGTAAATCTGTTCTAAAAGCACGACCCGCATAAGCTGATGCGGAAATGTCATTTCTGAAAATGACAATCTCAGCTCGCTTTTAGCCTTAACCTCGTCAGACAGCCCAAGTGAGCCACCTATTATAAAAGTCAGGTTACTTTTGCCGCAAAGAGCGCAATCTCCTATATATTTAGCCAGCTTATCAGACGGCATCTGTTTGCCCTCAACACAAAGAGTTATAACTGTTTCGTTTGCACCGATGGCAGATAAAATTTTTTTGCCCTCTTTATTAAGCACAGCCAGCTCTTCTGCTGCCGATGCCTTTTCTGCAATCGGCTCATCGGCAAGCTCTGTAATTTTAAGCTTTGCAAAGCGAGAAAGCCTTTTTAAATACTCATCGCAGGCATCTTTAAAAAACTTTTCTTTTAACTTTCCTACGCAAATTATATGTATGTTCATATATCCCCCTAATTCAGCCAGTTAGCGGGCAAAACACCCAGTCCCACATCTGCGCCGACTGAAAATCCCTCTTTTTTTAATACTTCCCTGACTGTTTCAAATGCTAAAGTAGGTATGTTGTTTTCTTTAGACAAATGCCCAAGCCAGAATGATTTTGTACCGCTTTTGGCAAGCATTGCGCAGAGCGTAGCACAGGCATCGTTTGAAAGGTGACCGCGCTCTCCTAAAATTCGTCGCTTTAAATGATACGGATATATACCTGTGCGCAGCATCTCTAAATCGTGGTTTGCTTCAATTATTATCGAATCGCTGCCTGATAAATCATCAATCAGCTCGTCGCTTATATGCCCTAAGTCTGTTGCAACGGTAAATGTACCGTCTTTGTCAGACAACCTGTATCCCACAGGTTCGCTTGCATCGTGAGAAATTGAAAAGGGTCTTACGTTAATTCCGCCTATTTTAAACTCTTCGTGCGATGTGCAGGATGATATACAGCTATCGGGAATATTGCCTGTTATAGAATGCATTGCGTCAATGGTTTTGCTTGTTGCAATTATTGGCGTGCCGTATTTCCGGGCAAAAACTCCTGCCCCTGATACGTGGTCGCGATGCTCGTGCGTAATTAAAACTGCATCGATTTTTGTTGGCAAAACACCTAATCTGTTAAGGCATGCCGTTATATATTTGGCGGTCGCGCCGCAATCAACTAAAATATGCGTGTTATCATCGGTAATATAGGTACAGTTGCCCGACGAGCCGCTTAAAAACGATTGGAACTTAATCAAAACTTTCAACTCCGAAAACAGTAAATTCTATGTTTTAATTATAGCATTTTACGGTTTTACATTCAAGTATTTTATTTAATTGAAAAATGTAAAAATATGAATTGATTTTTATAAACATAGATGCTATAATTGGCATATACGGAGTTTTGCTTTGCAAAACTCCTGCGAGTTTGCAACTCGCTTGCAGTCCTTCGACTGCGTATGCTAATTGACGGCGTCGTAAAAATGCCCTTGCAAGCAAGCATTTTTACTCCTGGTAAAATTGATTTCTTGCATCTAAATTGTGCATTGATTTTATGATTGTTATGGTTTAATAATAAAGCAAGAGGAGAAGAGAACCATGCCAAAGACTGCAGGACTTCTTAAAAAACCTGTTATTGCAGGGATTGTTGATTATCTTTTAATAACCTTTGGAACAATTTTAATGACTGTCGGAGTTTACTTCTTTAAAATCCCCAACGGATTTGTAACAGGTGGAGTAAGTGGTATCGGTACAATTTTAGGAAAAGCGATTCCGTTTATAAGCTCTGGACAGTGGATTATGATTATAAATGTTCTTTTACTTGTGGTTGGGTTTATTGTTTTAGGAAAGATGAATAGTATAAAAACTGTTTATTGCAGTCTGTTGTTCTCATTTTCTACTTACATATGCGAGCTTGTAGTTCCGATTTCGGCTCCACTTACAGACCAACCGCTTTTAGAGCTTGTGTATGCTATGCTTTTAACCTCGGCAGGCTCTGCGATTTTGTTTAATAACAATGCATCTACGGGCGGAACAGATATAGTTGCACTTATTCTTAAAAAATATTCAAGCCTAGATATCGGCAAGGCTCTTTTGGTAACAGACTTTATTGTTGCCTCGTGTTCGTTCTTCACCTTTGGTATCGAGGCAGGATTGTTCTCGCTTTTAGGCTTGTTTGCTAAAGCCTTTTTAGTTGACTCAATTATTGAAAGCATTAACAGCTGTAAATATTTTATAGTTATAACCGAAAAGAAGGATGAAATAAGCAAATACATTATGACCGAGCTGCATCACGGCGCAACCGTGACCGAGGGTGTGGGCAGTTATACAGAAACCAAAAAATATATGATACATACCGTATGCAAACGAATAGAGGCTGTGCGCTTAAGGCACACCATTAAAAAAATTGATCCGCATTCATTTATTGTTATAACAACTACGAGCGAGATAGTAGGCAGAGGATTCAGAAGTATATAAAAGGGATGTAAAAATAGTCTGGAACACAAAAACAAATTGCGAAAAAATAATTCGTAGGGCAGGGGCTTGCTCCTGCCGAAAATTATTTTCAAATTTTGAAGGACGGCAGTAGCAAGCCCCTGCCCTACAAGACATGGTTACATAATAATTAAAGGCTATCGCAAATTTGCGATAGCCTTTTTGATGTTTGTTTTCAATTTTTATTTTAATGCTTTAGTTTTCCATTTACCAATCTTATAGAAGATTGCTGTAAATACTGCACCGAGCACCCACGAGAACAACAGAGAAATCTGAATACATTCGTATCTGCCGACAGGAAGCTCAGGTGTTCTTGTTAAAAACGATATTCCGTATGCTACGGGAACACGAATTAATACGGTTGTAATAAGCGAAATCCACATCGGTGTCATTGTATCTCCTGCGCCACGCATTATACCTGACAAGCTCTGTGTTACTGCCATAGCAATATATCCTGCCGCAAGAATTTTCATTAAATAATAGCTCATATCAACTAATGATGCGGTGTCTGTAAATACACTCATTAAAGGCTTTCCTAACAGCAGAATAATACCTGTAATAACTGCCGAACAGCCAACGGCAATAAGCGTACCTTGCTTAGCACCCTTTGTTACACGGTCATAAAGTCCAGCGCCAACATTCTGACCTGCATATGTTGTAAGAGCCATACCAAAAGAAAAGTTAGGCATCATAGCAAAACCATCAACGCGCATAATAACTACGTTTGCTGCAATAAACTGCTCACCGAACTGATTGGTAAGCGACTGAACAATAATCATTGCAGATGAGAAAATCGCCTGAGTAAGTCCCGACGGCAAACCGAGTTTGATGATAGTTTTTACAAAATGACTTTTCGGTTTTAAATATTTTGGTTTAAAATCAAAAAATTCTTTCATTTTAGAAAGCTTAATGAAACATAAAATAGAAGACACAATCTGGGCAATTACAGTTGCAAGCGCAACTCCGCCTACGCCCATCTTAACGTATGCCACAAAAAAGATATCCAGAACAATATTGATTACAGTTGCAATCAAAAGATAAACCAGTGCCGAAAAAGAATCGCCCATTCCTCTTATAATACCGCTTAAAATATTATAATATCCCAGACCTGCCATACCGACTAACGAGATTATAAGATAATCCGCACACCCGTCAATAATACTTTCGGGGGTATTCAGCATAACCAAAATCGGCCTTATAAGTGGTGTTGCTACCACAATTAAAAGCAGACACGCAATAGCGGTTATTGTTATACAGTTTCCTATTGTATAAGAAAGGCTTTCACGATTTCGTGCGCCGAAATACTGCGAAACCATTATGGTTGCTCCTGCAGATATACCAATAAACAGAACTAAAAGCAAATTTAAAATGGGCGCAGCGCTTCCTACTGCCGCTAAGGCGTTGTCACCGATATATTTACCAACAACAATGCTGTCAACAGTGTTGTAAAGCTGCTGTGCGATATTTCCTATCAGCATAGGTAACGTAAAAGACACTATTCCTTTCCAAGGAGTACCGACGGTTAAGTCTGTCGGCGAATTTAGATTTTTTAACACAATTTTCCCTCAAATCCTATAAATTTTTTTCGAAGAACAGTATAACACATAATATATACAAAATTCAATATGTTCACACAAATTTAACATTACTTATTTATATTTTTTTTGACATAAGATGCCAAAATATCTGCCTTGAGTCTTGATTTTGTCAAATGATTGTGATAATATTAATCTGTATGTTTTTAAATAACCATTTTTGGTACAGAAAGGATCTTTACAATGGCAAATTCATCAGAAAAAAAGGGCGGATGGCGTACTAACAAGTGGATGAGAGCAGCTATTCCTGCGCTTTTACTTCATTGCAGCATCGGAACAGTTTATTGCTGGTCTATTTTCAGTCAAGAGATTGCTGATTACATAGGTTTTTCTAAGGGAGCTACCGAATGGGCATTCAGCTTTGCAATCTTCTTTTTAGGTATGTCGGCTGCATTTTTAGGTAACGTAGTTGAAAAGGATATTCACAAATCATCGCTTATTGCTGCTATCTGCTTTGCAGTTGGTATGGCAGGAACAGGCGGATTTATCTATTACGGCGGACTTAATCAGGGCAGCGTTTTAGCCTTGGTTGGTATATATTTATGCTACGGTCTTATTATGGGTATCGGTCTTGGAACAGGCTATCTTTCGCCTGTTAAAACACTTATGCTGTGGTTTTCTGACCGAAAGGGCTTGGCGACAGGTCTTGCGGTTGCAGGCTTTGGTGCGGCAAAGGCTATTGCAAGCCCCATTATGCAGTGGATGTTAGGCGGCTTGGGCGAAGGCGGAATTTATAAAATGTTCTTAATTCTTGCCGTAGTATATTTTGTAATGATGTTTGTAGGGCACTTATTGCTTAAAAAGCCTGACGATTGGCACGAGCCAACAAATGCTGAAGAGAAAAAGAGCATTATATCTGTTTTAAAGACTCGTCCGATTAAAAACTATATCGGTATCTGGCTTATGTTCTATATAAACATTACCTGCGGCTTAGCATTAATCTCTCAGGAAAAAATGATTGTTAAATGTATCGGCTTAGCTGGTGCAATAGGCATTATTTCTACTGTATCTGCAATATTTAACGCAGGCGGCAGACTTGGTTTTTCTGCCTGGGGCGATAAAATGAAAGACCGAAATACCATTTATAAAATGATATTTATAATTTCAATTGTTTTAACTGCGCTGGTTATTTTAACAGGCGGTATCGAAAACGGAGCAGGCAATGTTGTTTTAACAGCTCTTGTTTTAGTGCTTATTATGATGGTTAACGCAGGCTACGGCGGCGGCTTTTCAAACGTTCCGACTCTGCTTTCTGACCATTACGGAATGAGCAATATAAGTGCTATTCACGGAATTACCTTATCGGCTTGGGCATTTGCTGGTCTTTCTGGTAATCAGCTTGCAACCTGGATTGTAAACAATTTCGGCACACCAGAGGCAGCTCTTAATCCGATAGGTTATCAGATGGTGCTTTATGTAACCATTGCACTCTACATTGTAGCGCTTATTTTGAGTATGGTTTTTGTAAGACCGGTTAAAAAAGAAGAAAATTAAAATATTTATGGGGATGTTTTTACATCCCCTGTTTTAATAAAGAGGTGGAATTATGAAACATAAATTTGAATCTTATTATCTAGACAGTCCTTTGGTTACAGGCCGTGTTTTTGATGTTTTCGAGCCTGAAGAAATTACAAAGGATATTGCTATTTTTATTGTCCACGGCGGCGGATGGCGAGGAGGCACACGTGCAAGCTTTCACGAAATAATGGAAGAATTTAATAATCGTGGTTATATTGTTGCATCAACTGATTATCGTCTTTATGCAAAAGATGCTTTTGAGCAGATTAAGGATATAAGAGAGTCATATGACCGTTTTGTATCTATTTTAAAAGAAAAAAATCGACCGCTTAAAATAGCGGTATATGGCGAATCGGCAGGCTCACATTTAGCATCATTATTGGTTTGTGCAAAACCTGGCGAATGTGGCGAAGAGGTAACACTTGTAAATGAGTGGGTTGTACCTTATCGTGCGATGCTTCACGCAACTCCTGCTGACTTTTTATACTGGGAGGGTATGATGCCGCAATTCTGGAACACAATGCAGAATATTGCAGGTGCACCCTATGAAGAAGACCCCGAACGTTATGAAAGACTTTCTTTAAAGAATTATATTGGTGCACACAATCCACCTATATACTTTATCGAGGCAGAGCTTGAGCATCTGTTCCTTTCAGAGCATACCTTAAAGTTTGCTAAAAAACACAGAGAGCTGGGCATAAAATCGCATTGGAAGGTTTATCCTAAAGTAGAGCACGGATTTTTCTATACCTTAAAGCGCAAGGCTGCGGTGGAAACACTTGAGGATATTTGTCTTTTCTTAGAAGATAAGTTAGAAACAGAGTTTTAATTTTATATAATTTTAAGAGTCGGAACCGTGCCGACTCTTAAAATTTATTTAAAAAATATTTACATATTACTAAAGAACAGTACCCAAAACACCTTATTTTAAGCGGTTTTTGGGCTTTTTAAAAAAATTTTAAAAAAAATAAAAAAAGTTCTTGACATTATGGTTTGATTCGTGTATAATACTATTTGTCGTTAAGCGACGGGTGATGCTGATGGGCGCATAGCTCAGCTGGGAGAGCATCTGCCTTACAAGCAGAGGGTCACAGGTTCGAGCCCTGTTGTGCCCACCACTTTATCACCTTTAATATTGGGAATGGCCCGGTAGTTCAGTTGGTTAGCATGCCAGCCTGTCACGCTGGAGGTCGACGGTTCGAGCCCGTTCCGGGTCGCCAATTTGCCTCTGTAGCTCAGTCGGTAGAGCAGGGGACTGAAAAT
>JAFQAG010000250.1 GCA_017416985.1 Clostridia bacterium | reverse complement strand
CATAGAATCAATATTATTGATACACCGGGACACGTTGACTTTACTGTTGAAGTTGAGCGTTCCTTAAGAGTACTTGACGGTAGTGTTACAGTACTTTGTGCTAAGGGCGGCGTTGAGCCGCAGTCAGAAACCGTTTGGCGTCAGGCTGACACCTACGGTGTACCTCGTATGGCATATGTTAACAAAATGGACATTATGGGTGCAGACTTTTATAATGTTGTTAACATGATGAGAGAAAGACTGCAGTGTAATGCTGTTCCGATTCAGCTCCCTATCGGTGCTGAAGACACATACAAGGGCTTAGTTGACCTTGTATTAAACAAAGCATTCGTTTATTATGATGATTTGGGAAAAGATATCCGTGAGGAGGAAGTTCCCGAAGATATGAAGGAACAGGTGGAAGAATACCGCCTTGCCCTTTTAGAGTCAGTTGCTGAAACTGACGAAGTACTCATGGAGAAATATTTAGAAGGCGAAGAGCTTACTGTCGATGAAATCAAAAAAGCTATTCGTAAGGCTACCATCGCTAACGAAATGGTACCTGTTCTTTGCGGTACTTCTTACCGTAACAAGGGTGTTCAGAAGCTCTTAGATGCTGTTATCGATTATATGCCGTCTCCGCTTGACGTTCCTGCTATTAAGGGTGTTGACTTAGATGGTAACGAGGTTGAGAGTCCGTCATCTGACGATGCTCCGTTTGCAGCACTCGCATTTAAAATTATGACTGACCCGTTCGTTGGTAAGCTCTGCTTCTTCCGTGTGTATTCCGGTACACTCGATGCAGGCTCACACGTATTAAACTCCACTAAGGATAATAAAGAACGTATCGGTCGTATTCTGCAGATGCACGCAAATGATCGTAAGGATATCGACAAGGTTTACTCAGGTGATATCGCTGCTGCTGTTGGTTTAAAGAACACAACAACAGGTGATACCCTCTGTACTCCGGAACATCCGGTAATTCTTGAATCTATGGAATTCCCTGATCCGGTTATCCGTGTTGCTATCGAACCTAAAACTAAAGAAGGTCAGGAAAAAATGGGTATCGGTCTTGCAAAACTGGCTGAAGAAGACCCAACATTCCAGACATATACAGACGAAGAAACAGGACAGACAATTATCGCCGGTATGGGTGAGTTGCATCTTGAAGTTATCGTTGACCGTCTCCTTCGTGAGTTTAAGGTTGAAGCAAACGTTGGTAAGCCTCAGGTTGCTTATAAAGAGACTATCCGTAAGGAAGTTGATATCGAGCATAAATACGCAAGACAGTCTGGTGGTAAAGGTCAGTACGGTCACGTTCTGATGAAACTTGAGCCATTAGAGCCAGGTTCTGGATACGAATTCGTTAATAAAATTGTCGGTGGTGCTATTCCTAAGGAATACATTCCGGCTGTTGACGCAGGTGTTCAGGGTGCAATGCAGTCTGGTGTCTTAGCTGGTTATCCGGTTGTAGACGTTCGTGTTACACTTTACGATGGTTCATACCACGAAGTCGACTCTTCAGAAATGGCGTTTAAAATTGCTGCTTCTATGGCATTTAAAGATGGTTCTAAGAAAGCAGATGCAGTTTTAAAAGAGCCTGTTATGCAGGTTGACGTTGTTGTTCCTGAAGAATACATGGGTGATGTTATGGGCGACCTTAACTCTCGCCGTGGTCAGATTCAGGGTATGGAAGCTCGTTCAGGTGCACAGGCTATTCATGCATTCGTGCCGCTTTCAGAAATGTTCGGTTATGCAACAGAACTTCGTTCAAGAACTCAGGGTCGTGGTCAGTACACCATGCAGCCGAGTCACTATGAAGAAGTTCCGAAGAGCATTCAGGAAGAAATTATTACTGCAAGAGCAAAGAAAGACTAATAAAACTATTGCTTTTTTAAACAAAAAGATATAAAATAGTATTAACTTAAAACATTAATTTTTTAAATAGGGAGGAAAAACAAATGGCAAAGGCTAAATACGAGAGAAACAAACCGCACGTTAACATTGGTACCATCGGTCACGTTGACCATGGTAAAACAACTCTGACCGCAGCTATCACTAAGGTTCTGAGTTTGAAAGGTGCAGCTGACTTTAAAGCATACGATCAGATCGACGGAGCTCCTGAAGAAAGAGAAAGAGGTATTACTATCTCTACTGCACACGTTGAGTACGAAACAGACAACAGACACTACGCACACGTTGACTGCCCAGGACATGCTGACTACGTTAAAAACATGATCACTGGTGCTGCTCAGATGGACGGTGCAATCTTAGTTGTATCTGCAGCTGATGGTCCGATGCCTCAGACTCGTGAGCACATCCTGCTCGCTCGTCAGGTTGGCGTTCCTTACATCGTTGTATTCTTGAACAAAGCTGACCAGGTTGACGATCCTGAACTCTTAGACCTCGTTGAAATGGAAGTTCGTGAACTCCTTAACGAGTACGAGTTCCCGGGTGATGACACTCCGATCGTTGTTGGTTCAGGTCTTAAAGTTTTAGAATCTGCTGCAACTGATCCGAGCGCTCCGGAATATGAGCCTATCTTAAAGCTTATGGAAGCTGTTGACAGCTACATCCCAACTCCTGAAAGAAAGACTGACATGCCTTTCTTAATGCCTGTCGAGGACGTATTCTCAATCACAGGTCGTGGTACTGTTGCTACTGGTAGAGTAGAAAGAGGTACACTTAACCTTAACGATGAAGTTGAAATCGTTGGTCTTGCTGAAGAGTCAAGAAAAGTTGTTGTTACCGGTATCGAAATGTTCAGAAAGCTTCTTGACAGCGCTGAAGCTGGTGATAACATCGGTGCACTTCTCCGTGGTATCCAGAAGAACGAAATCGAAAGAGGACAGGTTCTTGCTAAACCAGGTTCTATCAATCCGCACACTCAGTTTAAAGGCGAAGTTTACGTTTTAACTAAGGATGAAGGTGGACGTCATACTCCGTTCTTCAACAACTACAGACCTCAGTTCTATTTCAGAACAACTGACGTTACTGGCGTTGTTAAACTTCCTGACGGTGTTGAAATGTGTATGCCTGGCGATAACGTATCTATGGAAGTTGAACTTATCACTCCTATCGCTATCGAAGAAGGTCTCCGTTTCGCTATCCGTGAAGGCGGCAGAACCGTTGGTTCAGGCGTTGTTTCTTCAGTTGCGAAATAATTAAGCCAATAAAACAATTTCAGCCGATGCTATAGCATCGGCTGTTTTTTTATGTTTTTAAATGACTTTATTGTTGAATGTGTATAAATAGCTTATAATTAATTTAGGCAATAAAGAAATTATTTGTTTTTTGTCAATATTTGCTTGACCTATTACATAATTAATATTATAATTATAATGGATGCAAATTTTTTTATTTGCAACTTTTAATGTTTAACTATTTAATTATAATAAAGAAGGGGTAATAAAAATGAAAAATCTCGGTTATTACAACGGAAAATTCGGCGAAATTGAAGAAATGACAATACCTATGAACGATAGAGTATGTTATTTCGGTGACGGTGTGTACGATGCGACCAGCAGCCGCAACTACAAAATCTTTGCTTTAGATGAGCATATCGACCGTCTTTACAACAGTGCAGCTCTTTTAAGAATTGAAATTGCACAGACCAAACAGGAAATGAAAGACATTTTAAATGACCTGCTTTCTAAAATGGATACAGGTGAAAACTTCGTTTACTGGCAGGTAACCCGTGGTACAGGTAAACGTGACCACGTATTCTTAAACGACGGTTCTAAAGGTAACCTTTGGATTACAATGACTCATAAAGACGTTATTGACGTATACAAAAAGGTTAAACTTATAACAATGGAAGACACCCGTTTCTTACATTGTAACATCAAAACTCTTAACCTCATTCCTTCAGTTATGGCTTCTCAGAAAGCTAAAGAAGCAGGCTGTGATGAGTGCGTTCTTCACAGAGGCGAAAGAGTTACAGAGTGCGCACACTCTAACGTACATATCATAAAAGACGGTGTGTTTATGACTGCACCGACAGACCACCTTATTCTGCCGGGTATCGCAAGAGCTCACCTTATTAAAGCTTGTAAAAAGCTTGGTATCGCTGTTGACGAAACGCCGTTTACAGTTGATGAACTGATGAATGCTGACGAAGTTATTATTTCTTCTGCAAGTACATTCTGCCGTGCTGCAAGCGAAATCGATGGCAAACCGGTAGGTGGCAAAGCTCCTGAACTTCTCAAAATGCTTCAGGATGAAGTAATGCGTGAATTCTACGAAGAAACCGAATAATAAAAATATAACAAAAGCTATAAAATAGGGAGAGAATATAAAATGACTCAACAAGAATTAACGTTATTAAACCTTGGTCAAAGTCTTGATGACCTTGCAAATCTTGACCCACGCGGATATGGCGTTTGTAAGATTTTGTATAAGGCATCAAAAGAATATACAGGCGGACCTACATCAATTAATGCTGCACAAAAGCTGGTTGATACCGTAAAAGAAGGAGATTTTGTCTATGTTATGACAGGCTTTGTTCTCCGCCCCTATAAAAAAGCCGAGATGGACGGTATCGTAAGCTCAATGCTGCTTTGTAGAGCGCTTGTTAAGGCATTTGGTGCAAAACCGATACTTATTTGTCCTCAGGACAACTACGTAGCTGTTAAAAATATGGCGGCTTGCGTTGGTCTTCATTTGTTTGAGGATATCGACACATTGCGTGAAATTCCCGTTTCGATGGGAGTTATCTGCTTCACAAAGGATGCAGATAAGGCTGCGGCTCAGGCTGACGAAATTATTGCAAAGGCTAAGCCTTCTGCAGTTGTAAGCATCGAGTGCCCGGGTGCAAACGAAAAAGGATATTATCATAATGCGGTTGGTCTTGACGTAACTCCGCTCGAGGCTAAGCAGGATATACTTTTCGAAAAAATCCAGGAGATGGGAATTTTAAATATTGCTATCGGTGACTTGGGTAACGAAATTGGTATGGGCGCTATCGCTGATACCTTAGAAAAATACATTCCTTATGCTAAAGAAGGTGCTTGCAACTGCGAGTGCAAGGGTGGTATTGCCGTTAAAACAAAGGCAGACAACCTTATTACAGCAACAGTATCTGACTGGGGTTGCTATGCTATGATTGCCGCAATTGCATATCTTTTAGAGGATGTTGAAATTATGCACACAACCGAGCTTGAAAAAGAGGCTATTATGTGCGCAAGCAACAGCGGAATGATTGATATGTACGGCTGGCTTATCCCTGCCGTTGACGGCTTCGGTCTTGAAATCAACCTTCCGATAGTTGGTTTAATGCGTGAAATGGTTAAAAGCGCATTAGGTCTTAAACAGACCTGCAAAACCTGGTTTGAAAAGGTTTTAGAGCTTAAATATTTTGAGAATAACTGAAATTTATAACGAAAGATGTGGCTTTATTAATGACAAGCAACACAGAACAAATAAGGTTTCTTTCGTGCGGTGACAGTGCGGTTACGGTTGAATTTTCAAAAGAAATGAATGAAGAAACCAACCGAAAAATAAGATTTTTAGCTGCAAAAATTGCAAACGAGGGTATTCGTGGCGTAAGCGAAAGCGTGCCGACATTTTGCAGTATGACAATCTATTTTGACCCGTTTGTCATTTCAAGAAAAAAACTTGAAAAGAAAATTTTAAAAATAATAAGCTCATACAAGGAAGGCTCCGCCGGTAAAAAGCGGGTCTTCCTTATTCCCGTTTGTTACGACGGTGATTACGCTCCTGATATGGAGGATGTTTGTGAGCTTACCGGACTTAGCAAAGAAGAAGTCATAGATATTCATTCATCTACTGACTATCTTATTTATATGCTGGGATTTTTGCCTGGATTTCCGTATCTTGGCGGAATGGATAAACGAATTGAAGCGCCACGACTTGACTCACCACGTACAACAATTCCTGTGGGCGCAGTCGGCATAGGTGGCAAACAGACGGGAATTTATCCTTTGGCATCTCCTGGTGGCTGGCGACTTATCGGCAGAACGCCGGTAAAGGTCTATGATCCCGACAGAGAAGCTCCCATTGTTTATCGTGCGGGTGATTATATAAGATTTTGCCCAATATCTGCAGAAGAGTTTGAAAAAATTGCGGCAACAGGTGGCAGCGAAATCAAAGTAAGGGAGGAAAACTAATGCCTAAAATGACAATTATTTCTCCCGGACCATTATCAACTATTCAGGACGCAGGGCGCTTTGGATATATGGATACAGGCTTTTCGCCTAATGGTGCAATGGATTTATATTCGATGAAAATTGCAAACCTATTGGTTGGCAATGCTATGTGCGATGGTGTTATCGAAATGACTATGATGGGCGTTTCGGTTAAGTTTGATGCGACTTCGACAGTCGCAATAACCGGTGCAGATATGCAGCCTGAGTTAAACGGCGAGCCAACAAAAATGTATGCAGCAATCGAGGTAAAGGCAGGCGATGTGCTGTCGCTTAAAATGGCAAAAAGCGGAATGCGCTCTTATCTTGCAGTTGCGGGTGGATTTGATATTCCTCTTGCAATGGGCTCAATGTCAACAAATCTTAAATGCGCACTTGGCGGATTTGAAGGCAGAAAGCTTAAAAAAGGCGACGAAATTCTCCTAAGACAAAGTGTGCCTAAAGCGCACGTCGGCTCAAGAGATATAAAGCCTGAAAATAATTTTGAAAATACAATTGTTGTTCGTGTGGTGTTAGGGCCTCAGGACGATTATTTTACCGAAAATGGTATAAACACATTTTTAACCTCAGAATATACGGTTTCTGATAAATCTGACCGTATGGGTGTGCGCTTAGACGGCGAGCAGATTGAAAACAAAAACGGTGTTGATATTATATCTGACGGAATCGCTACCGGAGCGGTGCAAATACCGGCATCAGGCACGCCAATCATTATGATGGCAGACCGTCAGACAACGGGTGGATATGCCAAAATTGCTACTGTTATAAGTGCAGACCTTAAAAATATCGCTCAGGCAAAGCCGGGCACAAAGGTTAAATTTAAGGCGGTAAGAGAAAAAGAGGCAGTAAGCCTTAAAAAAGAAGAAGATAAAAAGCTTAAAAAACTACAATATGAACTGACTTATTCTGTATGGAAGGATTGAGAAATATGGATTATTCAAAAATGTCACCTGCTGAGGTAAGACAGCTTATACGTGATGGTAAAATTACCGGTCAGACTTCAGGTATGTGCGACGGATATGCTCAGGGTAATCTTTTGGTATTACCTATGGAGCAGGCATATGACTTTTTACTCTTTACACAGCGCAACCCTAAATCCTGCCCTGTTTTAGAAGTGGGCGATGTGGGTAGCCGTCTTGTAAAAAGAATGGCAGATAACGGAGATATTGCAACCGATATTCCTAAATACAGAGTGTGGGAAAACGGTGTGATGACAGGCGAATACACAGATGTATCAAATATGTGGAGAGATGATTTTGTTTACTTCTTAATTGGTTGCTCTTTCTCGTTCGAGGGCGAGCTTTTAGCGGCAAACGTTCCTGTAAGACACATTGAAGAGGGTAAAAACGTTCCTATGTATCTTACAAATATGGACTGCGACGAGGCAGGTATTTTCCACGGTAAAGTGGTTGTAAGTATGAGACCGATGCCTGCTGACCAGGCAATCCGTGCAATAAGCATTACCGCATCAATGCCCAGAGTTCACGGTGCTCCGATTCACATCGGCGACCCTGAAAAAATCGGCATTAAAGATATAAACAAGCCGGATTTTGGCGATGCAGTAACAATTAAAGATGGCGAAATTCCTGTTTTCTGGTGCTGTGGTGTTACGCCTCAGTCGGTAGTAATGAGCGCAAAACCGCCTATTGCTATTTCTCATGCACCGGGACATATGTTTATAACAGATGTTAAAAATTCACTGCTGAAGGACTGATTTAAATGTATTCAATTGACTTAAACAGCGACTTGGGCGAAAGCTTTGGCGCATATAAAATGGGCAGAGATGCTGATATTATTCCTTTAGTATCCTCTGCAAATGTAGCTTGCGGATTCCACGCAGGCGACCCGACAATTATGGCAAAAACTGCTAAGCTTTGTAAGGAAAGCGGAGCGGCAATCGGTGCACATCCGGGATTTAACGATATTGTTGGATTCGGCAGAAGAAATATGAATGTTTCGCCTGAAGATGCTAAAAATATGATAGTATATCAGGTTGGTGCGCTCGATGCTTTTTGTAAATCTGTCGGCATCAAGCTGCAGCACGTAAAGCCACATGGTGCGCTTTACAATATGGCTGCAAAAGATTCGGCTTTGGCAAAAGCAATTTGCGAGGGTATTTATGAATATGATTCTTCACTTATTCTTTTGGGATTAGCAAACAGCGAAATGATAGCGCAGGCAAAGCAAATAGGTCTTCCTTATGCGCAAGAGGTGTTTGCAGACAGAGCATATGAAGATGACGGAACTTTAGTTGCACGCACAAAGCCAGGCTCAATGATTAAAGACGAGGACGAGGCAGTTAGCCGTGTTATAGGAATGATTAAAAACCGTACCGTAAAATCAATTAACGGTAACGAGATAGAAATCTGTCCTGATTCGGTATGCGTTCACGGCGATAGCGAAAAGGCTCTTTTATTCGTTAAGAAGATAAGAGATGCTCTTACAAAAGAGGGAATTGCAATCGCGCCTATACACAAAATAATTTCGGAAAGGTAGATAAAATATGCAATCCGCACATTATGAAACAAAATACTACCGAACATTTGCAGCTATTAATTTAAGCGCAATTGAGCATAACCTAAACGAGCTTAAATCGTGCATAAAGCCAGGAGTTAAGGCAATGGCGGTGGTCAAGGCTGATGCATACGGACACGGCAGCATACGTGTTGCAAGCTATATTGAAGGCAAGATTGATTATTTTGCGGTTGCAAGCATAGACGAGGCGGTTGAATTAAGAAATGGCGGAATAAAAAAGCCTATTTTAATTCTTTCATATACAAGTCCGCTAATTTATGATGTGCTGATAGAATATGATTTAACTGCCGCAATTTATAATTTAGACGAGGCAAAACAGCTGTCAGATACCGCAAAATCAATGAACAAAACAGCTAAGGTGCACGTTGCCGTTGATACGGGAATGGGCAGAATAGGCTTTAGCCCCGATGAAGAAAGTGCCAAGTTGGTTAAAGAGATATCTCTTTTAGACGGCATCGACTTAGAGGGACTTTTCAGCCACTATGCCTGTGCCGACTGCTTTGATAAGGCAGATGCTATGGAGCAGACCGCATTGTTTGATGCATTTATTAAAATGCTCGATAAAATGGGGGTTAACATTCCTATAAAACATATTTGTAACAGTGCAGGCACAATGGATTTTGACGAGCAGTACGATATGTGCCGATTGGGAATCGCACTTTACGGACTTTATCCGTCAGATGAGATGGATAAAAATAAAATAAGCCTTATTCCTGCTATGGAGGTTATAAGTCACGTTGTTCACGTAAAAGATGTTCCTGCAGGATTTAAAATCGGCTACGGTCATATTTACGAGGCACCCGAGGCTCGCAAAATTGCTACTGTAGCTATCGGCTATGCAGACGGCTTTAACCGTTGCTTTACAAACGTTGGCTATGTGCTTATAAATGGCAAAAAAGCACCTATTGTGGGCAAGGTTTGTATGGATCAGATAATGGTAGATGTAACAGACGTCGATAATGTTACAGTTGGTGAACACGCCGTTATTTTAGGCGAAAACGACGGAGCTAAAATTACTGCTGAAGACTTAGGCAGTATGTGTTACAGCTTTAACTACGAGGTTGTATGTAACTTTATGCCCAGGGTAAAGAGATTTTATTATATTGATGGAAAATTAATAGATTAAATAAAAATAAAGACTGTCTTTTGACAGTCTTTATTTTTATTATTCGTTGTCACTATTTTGATTAATGTAAATTTCTTCAAGCTCGATTTGCTTTTCTGTCAGTTTTTCGATTACGTCCGCAACTATTGCCGATAATGAATAATACAGCTCTTTGTAATTTGTTTCTTCCATATTTACTCCTCCTAAAATTAAAAAATGCGTGACTTCGCCGAAGTCACGCACGAAAAATACATGACTCCTGCTGCGAAGCGAATTTCGAACCTTATTAAAGCAAGCATACGAAATAGAGTCTGTATTTTTGCACATAGCAAAATACAGCTTGCTTTAATAAATTACAATATTAAATTCGCTTCGCAAATATAATATACCACATTTTTTTGCATTTGTCCAGTACTTTTTACCAAAAAATTCCATTTTTTATTCACATTTTATGAGGTATTGTAGGGGGCGGCGTCCCCTACGCCCCGCTGAATCAGCTCAAATTCAAATAATATGCATAGAATTACCTGCGTTTTTCGCTACCTCGTCGGTACTGCGATGGAGTGCAATCATAAAATTTATCAAATGCCTTATAAAAACCTTTAAGAGTGTTATAGCCGACCTTTTCGGCAATTTCTGATATAGGCATATTGCTTGCCTTAAGCAAATTTGTTGCCGCCTTAATTCGTTTTTGGGTTATAATCTCTTTATATGTACATCCGTAATTCGCTTTGATAATACGATTTAGCTGCCTTGTGCTTAAATGTAGCTGATTTGCAAGCTCGTCTAGCGAAATATTTTGTGTATAACAGGCAGATATAAGGTTGTGCAGCTTGTGCGTGCGGCTTATTTTATCATCTGAAAGTGCCTCAAAAGACAATTTCAAAGGCTCTTGCCCCAACAGTTCGATAAGATTAACAATAAACTCATGAAAATAAAGTGAAAGCCTTAAATGATTGCCGCTAAAGGCACAATCGTTAAGCTTTTTAAAGCTGTCATAAACCGAAAAAGCATTACTAGAGCTAATAATTGTTTCGCCTAAAAGTTTTACTAAAGTATCATACAGACGACTGTCACTTTTAACATTATTCTTTTCAAAGAAAAAATTTATGCAAAATCTTGCTGTGCCGTTATTCTCTAAAACTGTGTTGTGCATAAGCCTTGGCGGCACAATAATAAGGCTGTCTTTTTTATATTCAAAAGTGGTTTCTTGTGCTGTCACTTTAAAATTTCCTGATGTGACATAAAAAACCTCGTATGATGAATGAAAGTGCATAGGCTCTAAAGCTCTTTTTGGGTCAGGCTTAGATTTATTTATACCTCTGCCCGTTAAAAGAGTAAAATGCACGTTTTCTATATCAATATGTGTTTGTGTAAAATCAGATTGCTCAGAGATAAGTGCGTTCATTTTTTTCACCTCTTATAAAATATATCACAACATATCTAAAAAGTCTATATTTTTTATACTAATATGACACGTAAAAATTTATAAGTCAGTAAATGGTATAGAAATTAACAAAAAAATATATTAAAATAAGGGCAATAAAAAACAAAAGGGGATAGAACATTGTCTAAAAAAGATAAACTTTTCGAGATTATATTAGTTGGTGTGACCTTTGTGCTTATTTTAGCTACAGGAATAATTTTTAAGCAAAAGTTTTTTGCCATCTTGCCGCTTTTTATATCGCTTATCGTTATGATTCTGCAATCAAGAGTAAATTCAATTGGGTTTTTAATGGGAGGTCTTAACTCCGTTTTATATGCAATCGTTTATTTGGGATTCGGACTTTATGCATCGGCGGCATATGCATTTTTTGTATCTTTCCCAATGCAGCTTATGACATTTATCAACTGGCGAAAAAGACCATATGGCAAATCGACTATCTTGCGCAAGTTAAGCGCAAAACAGCGTATTTTTGGAGCGATAGCTTTGGTGACTTTATGGTTTGCTCTTACGGCAATAGTAAACGCATTAGGAGGCAGTTATGGCGGTTTAGACAGTGCGGTATCATTAATAGGTGTGGTAGGAACTATGCTTTCGATGTTTGCGTTTATAGAATACAGCTATTTTAATATGGCGACTAACCTCTTAAGTGTAATTCTATATATAAATATGCTTGGTGCAATGCCTGAGCAATCTACATACTTAGTAAGCTCTGCCTTTGGTCTGGTTTGCAATGCACGCGCATTTTTAATTGCACACAGGCTTTATAAAAAGCAACAGGAGGAAAAATAGTTTATAAAAGCACTCTTTAGTCTTGACAAAAAAAGTTAAAAAACATATAATCATTACATCAATTTAAGCCTTGAGAGGATTGATAAAAAGTGGAGATTAAAGACTTATTAAAAATTGAAAAAACAGGAATTATGCCTGAATATTTTCCTACACCTATGCAGGCTTTTATATTTCGTAACTGGGGTATGATAGATAAATCCCGTTTAGCCGAGGTGCTTAACACATCAGTTGAAAATGTCGAAAAAGAGGCATTAAGAATGGGTTTAGGAGAGCAGGGTGATGTATCTGAATGGATGAAAAAAGGTTATATAACAGTCATT
>JAFQAG010000249.1 GCA_017416985.1 Clostridia bacterium | reverse complement strand
ATTAAAAACACTCTAAAAATACCTGTAAAATACATAGGTGTAGGAGAAGGTATTGAAGATTTACAAGCATTTGATGCTGAAAGCTTTGTAGAAGCATTATTTTAGTTAGTACAATAAATTATAATTCTTTTAGTTAATATCTATAAATTATAGGTATTAACTAAAAATTTGTTGCTAAAATTTAAATTAGTAATTAAAATAACTATAGACACCTAAGACGTAGGTTTAATTTTCATAGGAAGAATAGAAAATAACCACTTTTAAGATAAGGAATAAAAAAATTAAAAGTGTTAAGTAAAAATACTTGACACTTAATTATTATTCTGTTAAAATCTCAGATGTGGGTAAGGTGATATGCATGGAAGATAGAGTTGAAATTTCCTTATTGATGGATTTTTATGGTCCATTACTTACGGAAAAACAAAAAAGTATCATGGAGCTATATTACAATGAGGATTTATCTTTAGCTGAGATTGCTGAATTAAACAATACGAGTCGCCAAGCGATTCATGATCTTATAAAAAGATGTTATAAACAACTTCTAACCTATGAAAGTAAATTAAATTTACTTGAAAAATCCTTAGAAAGAGAAAAAAAGATTATTAGTGTTTTAGATGATATTAATAATAAATATTCTTTAAGTGAAGAGGATTATATAAATTACAAAGAAACTTTAGAAAATTTATAGGCATAGGAGGGGTAAAATGGCTTTTGAAGGTTTAGCTGATAAGTTACAAGAGACGTTTAAAAAACTTAGAGGCAAAGGTAAATTAAGCGAAAAAGATATTAAAGAAGCCATGAGGGAAGTAAAGCTTGCACTATTAGAAGCTGACGTTAACTTTAAAGTTGTAAAAACATTTGTTAAAAATGTTAGCGAAAAGTGTGTTGGTAGTGAAGTATTAGAAAGCTTGACACCAGCTCAACAAGTTATTAAAATTGTTAATGACGAGCTTACAGATCTTATGGGTGGTAGTGAAAGTAAGATTAATTTCTCTGGCGTTGGGCCAACTGTTATTATGTTAGTTGGGCTTCAAGGAGCAGGTAAAACTACAATGGCTGGTAAACTTGCACTAAAATTAAGAAAAGATAAAAATAAGAGACCTCTATTAGTTGCTTGTGATATATATAGACCAGCGGCTATTAAACAATTAGAGGTAGTTGGTAAGCAAATTGATATTCCAGTTTTCCAAATGGGTGATAAAATTAGCCCTGTACAAATTGCCAAAGAAGGTATAAAATACGGTAGGGAAAACGGAAATAATGTTATAATTATAGATACAGCTGGTAGACTTCACATAGATGAAGAGCTTATGACTGAACTTAAAGATGTAAAAGCTGAAGTTAATCCTTCAGAAATTCTACTTGTTGTTGATGCAATGACAGGACAAGATGCTGTAAATGTAGCAGAAACATTTAATGAAGCACTTGATATCTCAGGAGTTATATTAACAAAACTTGATGGAGATACAAGAGGTGGAGCTGCTTTATCAATTAGACATATGACTCAAAAACCAATTAAATTCATTGGTGTTGGGGAAAAGATGAATGATTTTGAAGTATTCCATCCGGATAGAATGTCTAGTAGAATTCTTGGAATGGGAGATGTACTTTCGTTAATAGAAAAAGCTCAAGAAGCAATTGATGAAAAAGAAGCTAAAGAGTTAGGTCAAAAGATGATGGAAAATGACTTTACTTATGATGATTACTTAACAGCTATGGAGCAAATGAAAAAGTTAGGATCATTAAGTAAAATCATAGATATGATACCAGGTGTACCTAAGGAGATGAAAGAAATTGACTTTGATGCTGGTGAAAAGCAACTAGCAAGAGTAAAAGCAATAATTCATTCAATGACTCCAAAAGAAAGAAGAAATCCTAAACTTATAGTAGGTTCATCTTCAAGAAAGAAGAGAATAGCTATGGGATCAGGTACATCATTACAAGAAGTTAACAAACTCATAAAAGGACACGAAATGATGAGAAAGCAAATGAGGCAAATGAAATCATTAACTAAAAAGTCCAAGAAAGGTTTATTTGGTAAATTACCTTTTTAAGAGTTTATATATAATATAACCCTTTAAAGGAGGTGAAATTAATGGCAGTAAAAATCAGATTAAGAAGAATGGGTGCTAAAAAGGCTCCTTTTTACAGAGTTGTTGTTGCTGATTCAAGATATCCTAGAGATGGTAGATTTATCGAAGAAATCGGAACTTACAATCCGCTTACACAGCCGTCAGAAATCAAAATCGACGCAGAAAAAGCAAAGAAATGGTTGGGTAACGGCGCACAGCCGACTGATACCGTTAAGGGTCTGCTTAAAAAGAGCGGCATTATTGACTAATTATTAGTTGATTTTGTATCCCGTTGAAGTGATGCTATAACATCACTCTTTAAGGAGGTAAATGCTGTGAAAGAATTATTGGAAGTTATCGCAAAGGCTCTTGTTGACGAACCAGATGCAGTCAGTGTAAACGAAAAAGAAAACGAACATTCTGTTCTTTTAGAGCTTCGTGTGGCTGACGGCGATATGGGTAAGGTAATCGGTAAGCAGGGAAGAATTGCAAAATCTATCCGTACCGTTATGAAAGCGGCTGCAAACCACGAAAACAAGAAAGTCATAGTCGAAATAGTACAATAAAAATAAGAGGAACGGCATATAGCCTGTACTCTTGAAAAAATCACTGCTTAAAAGCAGTGATTTTTTTGTTGCATTTTACGGTTTTTTGTGCTATATTGAGTGTGATTGGAATATGACAGACGATTAAGAGGAGAAAAGGTAATGATATACAATTATCATACTCATACGCACAGATGCGGTCATGCATCTGGAGCGGAAGAGGAATACATAGAAGCAGCAATAAAAAATGGTATAAAATATATGGGATTTTCAGACCATATGCCGCTAAAATTTGCAGATGGTTCTGAATCCGGTTACAGAGTGCCGACTGCTGAAGGTAAAATATATTGCGAGCAAATAAAAGCGCTTAGCAAAAAATATAAAGGTAAAATTGATATAAAAGTCGGCTTTGAAATGGAGTATTATCCTGAGCTTTTTGACGAAATGCTAAAAAAGGCAATAGAATACGGAGCGGAGTACCTGATTTTAGGACAGCATTTTATAATGCCTGAAAATCTGGCGGCAAAAGATACCTTCAGAGCAACCAACAGCGTAGACGAGTTAAAAAAATATACAAAAGCCGTTCTTTCGGCAATTGAGAAAAATATTTTTACTTATGTTGCACATCCTGATGTTTTTAACTATGTAGGAGATGTCGGTATCTATCAGAAAGAAATGCGGAAGATATGTGTTGCATCAAGAGAAAATAATGTGCCTTTAGAATTAAATTTTTTAGGTATTCGCCAGCACAGAGTTTATCCTAACGATGCCTTTTGGCAGATTGCAGGTGAAGAAAAATCTCCTGTTACATTTGGCTTTGATGCTCATGAGGTTAGCAGCGCATTTGATGGAGAATCGCTTTTAAAAGCAAAGCAAATAGTAGAAAAATATAATCTTAATTATATAGGTATTCCTAAACTGAGGTTAATAAAATAGTATAACAATAAAACGGAGCAGTGATTTCACTGCTCCGTTTTATTGTTATTTAGTTAAAAGTTCTATACCTTTTTCAATTCTTGAAAGTGTCTCTTCTTTTCCTAAAATTTCAGCAAGCTCAACACCGCCGCCTGGGGTAAAAGCCTTGCCTGAAACTGCGCAACGAAGAGGCCAGAGAATAATACCGTTTTTAACCTCTAATTTTGCAATCAGGTCAAATAAAGCGTTGTGAATGTTATCTAAAGTCCAGTCAGATACAGCCTCGAGTGCAGGAACGATTGCCTTTAAGCTCTCAAGTGAGTTTTCTTCGTTGGTTTTCATCTTTTTGTGGCAATACATCTCGGGTGAATACTCGGGGAGTGCGTCAAAAAAGTCAACCTGTTCAGGAATATCAGACAGTTTTTCGCAACGTGGCTGCAAGAGAGCACTGACTTTTTTAAGGTCGATGGCAGGATTTTTAATAACATCTTTATAATACGGCAGAGCCATTTCGTGAAATTCTTCTGCGGAAAGTTTTCTGATATATTCGCCGTTTAACCAGTCGAGTTTTTTCTGGTCAAAAATAGCAGGTGATTTGCTTATTCCTTTAATGTCAAATGCCTCGATAAGCTCTTCTAAGGTAAATACCTCCTGCTCACCGCCGGGACTCCAGCCTAAAAGTGCAATGTAGTTTACGATTGCATCTTTTAAGTATCCCTTGTTTATAAAATCTTCATAAGATGCATCGCCCTCACGCTTTGACAGCTTTTTGTGTGCATCCTTCATAACAGGAGAAACGTGAATGTACTTAGGAACTTCCCAGCCAAATGCCTCGTAAAGAAGGTTGTATTTAGGTGAGGAAGAAAGATATTCGCTACCACGAATTACGTGTGTAATTTTCATTAAATGGTCGTCGATAACGTTAGCAAAGTTATATGTCGGCAATCCGTCTGATTTTAAAAGAACGTTATCGTCTAAGGTTGCATTATCAACGGTAATTTTGCCGTAGATTTCATCATAAAAAGAGGTTGTTCCTCTTTTTGGTATTTTCTGACGGATAACATAAGGAACGCCAGCTGCTAACTTTTCAGCAATTTCTTCTTTCGAAAGACGTGCGCAGTGACCGTCGTATTTAGGCATAAGTTTAGCTGCCTCCTGCTGCTGACGAAGATCGTCTAAGCGTTCTTTATCGCAGAAACAGTAATATGCGCCGCCAAGCTCAACTAACTTTTCAGCATACTCTTTATAAATGCTGCGTCTGTCGCTCTGAACATAGGGGCCGTATGGTCCGCCGATGTCAGGACCTTCATCGTGAAAAAGTCCTGTTTCTTTCATGGTTTTATAAATTAAATCTACCGCACCTTCAACAAAACGTTCCTGGTCGGTATCCTCAATTCTCAAAATAAAATCGCCGCCGCTGTGCTTGGTCAAAAGATAAGCATAAAGAGCGGTGCGCAGATTACCGATATGCATATATCCTGTCGGACTGGGTGCAAATCTTGTTCTGATTTTTTCCATCTTTATATATCATCCTTTCGTAAATTTTCCATTATAAATAATTATATCGGTTTATAAACTCTGTGTCAAGCAATAAATCTACTTAAGCAGATACTAACGTAACTGCTTAACCTTTGGCTCGGGCGGATTTGTTTTATCTATTCCTTTTGCGAATGCCAAAAGCGATTCTTCGGTTTCGTCAAGCATATAGGGTCTGCTTATTTTGCCCTCAAATCCTGGGCGCATATCCATATCGGGGGCAGAAAACCATACGGCTACCTTAATATTAGGATATTTATGCAGATTTTTAAACATATGGTTAATCCACATTGGTTTGTTACCGCCAACCGAGCTTGATGCAAATTCTGTAATTATCCATGGAAAATCTGCAAAAAACGGACTGTATGCCTCGTTAACCTCATCGTAAATTTCTGTGAACGAACGCCAGTCTTCGCCTGTAACATCTTTAAAATATGTGCCTGTGTTATAGCCTGTAACACCTATCATCTGCACATATTCATCACCAGGATAGTACGCTAAAAAGTTGTTCCAGTTGCACGGCGGATAGTTGCGGTCGTTGGGGTTAAACACCCATATTGCGTTATCTACGCCTTCTTCTTTAAAAATGTTATAAACTCTGCGCCAGCTTTCGACATAAATTTCAGGGTCCGAAAGATTTATAATTCCCGAATAGTTGGTCCAGTCGGTATTCATTTCGTTATTCAGTCTGAAGAAAAACGGAAGGTTGATGTTTTGTTTTATATCACGGGCAAGAGCGCGGATTTTATCATCATATTTTCCTTTATATGTTTCTAAAAGAGGACTTTTGCAGTGCAAATCTTCGTTATTTGTTTCGGTCATCTGAACGGTTAGCTCAAGCATTCTGCCTTGCTCGGCGCATTTTTCTGCCAAACCCTCTGCTAATGGATTGCCCAGATGATTGTAAGTAAGTATTACAGGGAATGTAAAGTCGATTTTTTCTTCTATATCGGCAATCGCACCGTCAAGCCTTCCTGCCTGAACATCTGCGTGAAAGATTCCCCAGAAAATATCGTCGCTATCGAGCATTAAGTTATACGTTTTTTTGGTATCACGTGACCAGAAATCAGGTTTTTGAGGCGAAAATTTCAAGTCGTAGTGCGGTGTGCCAAAAGATGCACATCGAACAAAGCTGGTAAGAGCAGTGTTTGTTGCCTGATTTATTTTATCGTAAGAATCGGAACGGAATTTAAATAAAAACCTGAAAAATTCACGGTCAACGGTCTTTATCGTAGCATAAGTATAAACGTTTTTCTTATCTTCGGGCATATCGGTTATTTTTACAGATATAACCCGAGCGGTATTTTTGCCGTAGGTGCTTGTAGTGTCAGCTAAAAGCTCAATAGAATTATTTTTGCGCAGGGTTTCGTTTGTAATAAAGCGATTTAAATAGTGCGCAATATATTCGTCAATATCTTCATAAGGGGAGCGTTCTTTTGATATTGTAACATCTAAAAAATCACTTGTCATTTTTACAAAATTGGGGCTGTGTGAAAAATCAGGCACCATATTTTCGGGCAGGTCAATTAAAAAGCCTGTGCAATAGTCAATAAGACGAGTTTGGCTATCAGTTTTTTCAACGATTTTATTATCTTTTTTTGGATTTAGCTTTTCAATTTTTGAGCCTTTATTGTCAACATAAAGAGTGCTTTTTGCATTTTCTAACGGCTCATATTCTAAAGAACGAACAGTTAAAAGCTCTGTCCCTATACTACGAATAGTGCTTTTTATTTTTTTTACATACGGAGAGTTTGCACTATATAACGCACAGCCAGCGCAGAGCAAAATCGCCAGAACAATAAAAACTGAAGTACCTATTCGGTTTTTAAGTTTAGAATTTTTTTGTTTTTGCATCTGTGCAAATTCCTCCTTAGTTGATTTTACATTATTGTATATTATTTTATATTAAAATGCAAGATGAGATACCATTTCATCTGCGCTTGAGAATTTTTTAATAATTGTTTCGATGCTGATGCCGTCTTTTAAAAGCTGTTTCCATATCAAAGCAGGGCAGGTGATGTGCTCAGCTCGCGCAAACAGAGGGTTTAAGAGCTTTTCTTCGCCTAATCCACGCTTTATAAGCGATTCTTCTGCTAACGCAACAAGAGCCATTAAAAGTTTTTGCACCTCGCTCTCGGATGCGGGCAGTTTGTATTCGTATATCACGTTATCACGCAAAATTTTATTTTTTTCGGGCGATTCTAAAATTTCTTTTGGTATGTTGTTATTTAAAAACTCATCAAGAAGTTGCGTTGCTTTTTCTTTGGCATATAAAATTCCTAAATTAAAAGCAGAGGCGCAAAAAGCTTCAGATACAGGCTGAGCGCAGTCGCTTCGTACCTCTAAAGTACCACGGCGTGTGACCTCTACGTTGCAAAACGATAAGTAACAGCCAATATCGTTTTCATCGCTGTCGTCGTTGTTAAAATATTCGCTTATGGTAACAGGTGTTATCGTTTCGTATTTTCCGTTTCTTATTCGGTTAAACATTTTACGCTCTAAAATTAAATCTTCTATATCTGATATTGAAGAAAAATCAGAGCATATTTTGCCTGTGTTTTTGCCCAGAGAGCCAAAACCGCTCATCTCCCACAGATAGTCACGAAAGCATACGCAGTCAGAAAAGCCGTCGGCACCCAAAAATGCAGGGGAGTTAGAAAACAAAAGCGCACGCACAAAATCTAGATTAGCAAAAAGGGTTAACGATTTAGCAAGTTCATCTTCTTTAACGTCTAAATGCGTTTGTACCGACGAAAGATATGCGGGAAAATCGGTATAGGTGTGATAAGCACCACCACAAAAATTACCTAAAAATTCGTGTATCATCTCGTAAACTGGGAAGGATACAAAATCGCTTTTAATATGTTCTTTAAACGGATTTGTGCCTGTTCCGCAAAGAGTGTGCGAGCGAGGCAAAAGAAAGTTCTGTACTATGTCATAAAGTTTATAAAAACGCTTAGCGCAGTCAAGCAAATTTTCACATTTTTCCATTGAAAACTCGAAATTGTTATACGAGTTGTCAAATGATAAAACATCTCCATCTTTGTTTATTATAAATGCGAGCTTGCCTCTAGAATCTGTTTCTGCGACACGAAAAGAATGGTTTTTTATCATATATTCTAAAAGTCCTAACGCTACACTATGCTCGACAGGTGCTTTTTTTAAGTTAAGCAAAGGAAACTCAAGCTCAATACCGATATTTTTACGGTCTTTAGCGCAAAATGGTTTGATAAAATTCTCGTTAATAATTTTTCTTGTGTTCACTTTTAATATTCCTTTCTTAATTAAATTCTGTTATTATCTTATATTATCATAAAATTTCGACTGTTTCTACTATGTTTTTATATATTTTACGTTAAATTTTGGTGTCAAAGGTTGATTCTAATTGAATTTTGGTCTATAATAAAATTAACAAATTTTGTTAGGAAGGATTTTTAGTAATCCTGCATAAATCAGAAAAAGATAATTTAAAAGAATTTGATGTTATTACGTTGCGACAGAAAAGTAGGTGTACAATATGATTTCAGTTATAGTACCTGCATATAACGAACAAAACCGCATAGGAAAAACTCTTGATGCACTCAGCTCGTTTATGGAGAGTAATTTTAATGGCGATGAGTATGAAATTTTAGTTGTATCAGACGGCAGTAAGGATGGTACAAACGAAGTTGTTACAAATCATGGTGGAAAGAATGTTTCGCTCTTATCTTACGAAAAAAATCGTGGCAAAGGCGGAGCAGTTAAATATGGCGTAGAAAATTCAAACGGCGATATTATTATTTTTACCGATGCAGACCTGCCTTATCCGCCCGAGAGTATTAAAAAAGCGGTTGAGATTTTTGAAAAAGAAAACTTTGATTTAATTTTAGGCAGTCGTGTAATTTCTGAGCAGGGGCAAAGATATCCGTGGTACCGCACCATTATGTCACATACATTTTCGATACTCGTAGATATAGTTCTAAAGCTGCATGTTCCTGATACTCAATGCGGATTTAAGTGTTTTAGAAGAAGTGCTGCCGATAAAATATTTAAAAAGAGTACCTTAGTTGGCTGGGGATTTGATGTTGAGCTTATATTTATAGCGAAAAAGATGGGGTATTTGATTGGCAGAATTCCTGTTCATCTGACTCACGAAAACGATGGCTCGAAAATCAGAGTTCTAGAGGCTACTAAAACTATGATTGGCGAGGTTCTTCGTGTAAGAGAAAACAACAAAAACGGACTTTATGATTAAAACGGAGGGGTTAAAATGTGGAACGGATTTAAAACAGAACGTATCAGATTTGCAGAAAGAGATGCAATTATTGTGTATCCTAAGGGCAAACCAAACGGCAAAATCTTGCTTAAAACCGAATATTTAGATGCTTTTCCTGCATTTGATATTGCAATGCTAGAGAGAGGATATTATTTAATTCATATTGTTCAGCGCACTCGTTGGGCATCGGATGAAGAAATATCAATTATGGCAGACTTTGCGCATTTTTGTATAGAAAAGCTTGGCGCTAATAACAAGCTGATTGTTGAAGGTATGAGCTGCGGCGGCTTGCAGGCGGCAAAACTGGCTGAGCTTTATCCTGAGCTTGTAGGGGTGCTTTATTTAGATGCACCTGTACTTAATATTTTAAGTATGGTTGGCTTAGGTGAATGCAGATGCGATGCAATTGATTCATTCTGGAGAGAAATTGTGGCAACCTATGGTGTTAGTCGTTCAACAATAATAAACTTCAGAAAAAGTCCTATTGACAATATGGAGCCGTTGATTGAAAATAATATTCCAATTATCATGCTTTATGGAAACGCTGATAACGTTGTAATATACGAAGAAAACGGTAAGGTTTTAGAGAACTTTTACAGAGAAAACGGCGGTATTATGCATGTGATTTGCAAATCTATGTGCGGACATCATCCTCACGGACTTGATGACCCGATGATTATTGTAGATTTTGTAGAGGCTAATTATCCTCAAGAACAATAAAATATAATATAAAAACTGCCTGATGCTTTAAGCATCAGGCAGTTTTTATATTATTCCCAATAGGGTAATTTTATACCCTTACCGGTTTTTTGCGCATTCTTATAGCAACGAGTTGTAACTGCTATATCAGAAATACCTGCACCAACGGCATTAAAATAAATAATTTCGTCATCGTTTTCACGTGCGGGCTTGTCGCCGCTTAAAATTTCGCCAAGCTCTGCGTGGATGTCTTCATCTTTTACAAGTCCTTCTTTCCACATAAGTGCAACGGTACTGATCATACGGTGCTTAATGCTGTCCCAATAGTCAACAACCAGCTTGTCGGCTTTTTTTACACAGTCATAATCTACCTCGAAATCTGCCATATTCATAACAAACGCACCCTTTTTTAGCCACTCTCCCTTAATAAACGGCTCGGAGGCTAAAGTAACACAGTCGATAATGTCGCTTTCGCGTGTGGCTTTTTCAATATCGCTTGTTGATATCGCTTTAATGTGCGGATATTTTTTCATTGTGCTTTCACAAAAACGTTCTGCGTTTTCCATTTTTATATCATAAACATATAGGGTGTTTATTGATGGACGAGCAATAAGTGCCGCCTCGAGCTGTGTGGGAGCTTGTGCGCCTGCGCCGCAAATCGTCATAACCGAGGCATCGCTTTTTGCTAAAAGCCTTACGGCAACTCCGCCTGATGCGCCTGTGCGCATTGTGCTTACTGCGGTTCCGTCTGCTATACATACAGGCAGTTTTGTGTCAGGGTCATTTAAAATAATGGTAACACTTGCACGTGGCAGACCTTTTTTAAAGTTCATAGGACCACTGCCTATCCACTTTATTCCTGCCATATCATACTCGCCGCCTATGTACCCTGGCATTGCGTTTATACGTCCCATCACGTTTTCGTCTTCGACAGTTTTGCCCCAACGCATTACGCATTTACCCGGAGCGATTATGTCACCCTGGTGTTTTAAAACATAAACCCTTTCTACATCGTTAATAACCGCTTGCATATCGGTTACACCTAATTCTTCCATTGCTTTGTTGTTTAAAAATAAAATTTCTGCTGTGCTCATATTTATTCTCCTTTTATATGCTTTAAAAATAATTATAACAATCAACGAGATAACTGTAAACAATAGCATAAAATGCAGTTGCACCATCTTAAAATATGTGGTAAAATGTTTTATATATTGTTTTTAGGAGATTGGTTATGGAGATTTTGCAGCTGCGTTATTTTTTTGAAAGTGCAAAAAACGAAAATTTTGCAAAGACAGCAGAAAAATATATGGTGCCTACTACATCTGTTTCGGCATCTGTAAAAAGGCTTGAAAAGGAGCTTGGATGCAAGCTTTTTGATCGTCTTTCAAACCGAATTATTTTAAACGAAAACGGCAAAAGACTCCAGCAGTCGCTGTGTTTAGTTTTTTCTGAGCTTGATGAGGCGGTTGACAGCTTATCTAAAGCAGAAGAGGATAGCCGAGAAATTAAAATGCTTGTGCGTGCTATGCGCAGCAATATTACGGACTATATAATTGAATATAAAGAAAGGCATCCGCACATAGCATTTAAAACGGTGTTTGATTTTGCTGAAACAGATTTCGAAAAATATGACATAATAATTGATGAAAAAACAGATGCATATTCTGAATATGAAAAATTCGAGCTGTGCACAATGCGTATCAGAATGAAGGTTAAAGCAGGCAGTGCATTAAGTGGCAGAAAGTTGATATTAAAGCAGCTTTCGAATCAGCCGTTTATATCTATGGGTGAGCAGAGTAATATGCACAAAATTTTAATGCGAAACTGCAACCGTGCAGGGTTTACCCCTAATATTGTGGTGCAGAGTAATGATATTAACTGTTATGATAAGCTGGTCGAATCAGGTATAGGAATAGGTCTTGGTCGTGAAAAGTTAAATGATGCGGCAGATTATTTAGACATCACCGATTTTGATGAGCGCTACACAGTTTATGGATATTACAAAAAGCACGCAGATTATGGAAATGTAAGGCACTTTTTAAATTTTTTAAAGGGGAAATCTAAATAGCAATAATTAAGGCTGAGTGAATTTAGATGCAGAATGGACAAACCGAACAAAAGCAAGATAAAGTCTTGCTTTTGGCTACCCAAAGGCGTATGTGTATACGCCGAGAGGTGAGGTTTGTTCATATTTCAAAGGCGGATTATAAAAAAGAACTTCGCAATTTTTGCGAAGTTCAACTTTTTTTTAAACTTTTTATCTAATTAAATGCTAAGTATTGAAAAACTTTCTTGCCTTTGAACAGTCTGCGCTAAATACACCAACCGTTTATTTTAAATTTAATGTTCCCATACTCGATGCCTTTAAGTACGCATTTACAAAACCATCAAGGTCGCCATCCATTACAGCACCGATGTTACCAACTTCAAAGTTTGTACGGTGGTCTTTAACCATATTATATGGATGGAACACGTAAGAGCGAATCTGGCTGCCCCATGCAATGTCTTTCATATCGCCTTTTAAGTCTTCGATTTTTTCTTTTTGTTCACGTTCCGCCATCTCAAAAAGTTTAGCAGTAAGCATTTTCATAGCATTATCTCTGTTCTGATGCTGTGAACGTTCAGTCTGACACGCAACAACAACACCTGTGGGGATATGTGTAATACGTATTGCCGAATCGGTTTTGTTTACGTGCTGACCGCCTGCACCGCTTGCGCGGAAGGTGTCTACCTTTAAATCTTCGGGATTAATGTGGACCTCGATATCATCGTCAATTTCGGGCATTACATCAACCGATGCAAACGAGGTATGTCGTCTGCCTGATGAGTCAAATGGAGAAATTCTTACCAGACGGTGAACGCCCTTTTCGCTTTTGGCGTATCCGTAGGCATTTTCGCCCTTAATAAGAATAGTTACACTTTTAATTCCTGCCTCGTCGCCCGCTAAGTAGTCTAAGGTTTCAACGCTAAAGCCACGACGTTCTGCCCACATCTGATACATACGGAAAAGCATTTGTGCCCAATCCTGAGCCTCTGTTCCGCCTGCGCCCGGGTGCAGCGAAATAATGGCATTGTTTTTATCATATTTTCCTGAAAGCAGAGTTTCGAGCTTCATACTTTCTAAATCTGAAGTTAGTAGGGTATAGCCCTCTGCGACTTCGTCAAGCATTGATTCGTCTTCTGCCTCGATTGCAAGCTCAACTAAGGTTACCATATCCTCCCATTGAGAAGAAAGGGCAGTATAGCGCTCAACCTTTGCCTTTAATTGCTTTAACTCCTGCAATACTTTCTGGGAATTTTCCATATCATCCCAAAAACCGCTTTCGGATGATTTTGCCTCAAGCTCAGCTATTTTAGATTCTGTCTTGGGCAATTCAAAGTGAATCCCTCAATTCAATAATATCCTTCTTCATAGCGTCTAAATCCAGACGATATTGGTCGAATTCAATCATTTTTTCACATCCTTATACTTTAATGATATTTTATGCTGTTATGCTTCGTCTGCACCGCAGCACTTTTTGTATTTTTTACCTGAACCGCAAGGACACGGGTCGTTTCTGCCGATTTTTTCAGCCTTTTTAACAGTTTTATTTGTGTTCTCACCTGCAAGAGCTGCGCTGGTAGGCTCTGCTACCTGCTCACGTTCTGGCGGTGCCTCAATTCGTGCGTGATAGATAAATCTAACGGTGTCCTCACCAATTGCACTAATCATCTCTTCAAACATATTAAAGCCTTCGAATTTATACTCGATAACCGGGTCACGCTGCGCATATGCTCTTAGGTTAATGCCGTTTCTTAACTGGTCCATATCGTCAATGTGGTCCATCCACTTTCTGTCAACCACCTGAAGAAGAACTACACGTTCAAGCTCACGCATATTTTCGCTGCCAAACTCTGCCTCACGTTGTTCATAAATCTCATATCCTATATTAAGTGCCTTTTCTTTAAGCTCTTCTTTTGTAATAAACTCAAGCTCGTCACGGCTTATTTCTAATGCGCCTTGTGGAATATATAAAGATTCTAAATAGTTAATAAGTCCCTCTAAATTCCAGTCATCTGCCACGTCAGTTTCGCCTGTAAAACGAAGGATTGCAGATTCTGTAACTTCGCCAAGCATTTTTAAGATGCTTTCTTTAACGCTTTCGCCACCTAAAACCTTCTGACGCTGACCGTAGATAACCTCACGCTGCTGATTCATAACATCGTCATACTGAAGCACGTGCTTACGAATCTGGAAGTTTCGTCCCTCGACTCGTTTCTGAGCATTTTCGATTGCGCCTGTTAACATACTGTGCTCAATCGGCTGATCTTCTTCTAAGCCTAAGGTTTCGACAACTCGTGATATTCTTTCTGAGCCGAAAAGACGCATAAGCTCATCTTCTAATGATATATAAAACTTAGAATAACCAGGGTCACCCTGACGACCTGCACGACCACGCAACTGATTATCAATACGTCTTGATTCGTGCCTTTCTGTACCTATGATAAACAAACCACCCGCTTGACGCACTTTTTCTGCCTCGGGTGCAATTTGTTCTTTATATTTTGCCAAAAGCTCGGCAAAGCTTTTTCTTGCATTTAAAATTTCTTCGTCGTCTGTTTCGCCAAAGCCCATAGCTTCTGCAATCATTTCATCTTCATAGCCCATGCGCTTCATTTCATGCTTTGCCATAAATTCGGCATTACCACCAAGCATAATGTCGGTTCCTCGACCAGCCATATTGGTTGCAATGGTTACCGCACCAAGCTTACCAGCCTGAGCAACGATTTCTGCCTCTTTTTCGTGGTGTTTAGCATTTAGCACCTCGTGCTTTATGCCACGACGCTTGAGCATTGATGATATAAGCTCTGATTTTTCGATTGTTACAGTACCCACCAAAATAGGCTGACCCTTTTCGTGACATTCTGCAACCTGATTAACAACTGCATTTAATTTGCCTGCCTCTGTTTTATATACAGCATCGGCAAGGTCTTTTCTTGCAAGCTCTTTATTTGTAGGAACAACAATAACGTCAAGCTTGTAAATATCCTGAAATTCGGTTTCTTCGGTCTGAGCTGTACCTGTCATACCTGAAAGCTTTGAATAGAGTCTGAAATAGTTCTGGAAGGTAATGGTTGCTAAGGTTTTGCTTTCTCGCTCTACCTTAACTCCCTCTTTTGCCTCAATTGCCTGATGCAATCCGTCAGAGTAGCGTCTGCCGAACATCAGACGACCTGTAAATTCGTCAACAATTATTACTTCGCCGTCTTTTACAACATAATCTTTGTCACGATGCATTGTACCATGAGCCTTTATTGCCTGATTTATATGATGCTGAAGAGTCATATTTTCGGGGTCAGAAAGGTTTTCGATATTAAAGGCACGTTCTGCCTTTTCAACACCGTGTTTTGTAAGAGTTGCAGTTTTTGCCTTTTCGTCTATTATATAATCTGCTGTAATACTGTCGTCTTCTAATGCTTTGTCATCAGATTCTGCAACACGATGGCTTTTAAGTGTGCGGGCAAAGTTTTCTGCCTGTTGATATAACATAGTTGAGCGGTCGCCCACACCCGATATAATAAGCGGAGTTCTTGCTTCGTCGATTAAAATGGAGTCAACCTCATCGACAATTGCGTAGTTGTGGCCACGCTGAACCATCTGTTCTTTGTAGATAACCATATTATCACGCAGGTAGTCAAAGCCGAACTCGTTATTTGTACCATAGGTAATATCAGCTTCGTATGCGGCTTTTCTGTCTTTATTTTCAACCTCGTGAATTATAAGACCGACACTAAGACCTAAGTATTTAAAGATTTTACCCATCCACTCAGAGTCACGTTTTGCAAGGTAGTCATTGACCGTTACAATATGCACGCCTTTGCCGCTTAATGCGTTTAAGTATGCAGGAAGGGTAGATACCAAAGTTTTACCTTCGCCTGTTTTCATTTCGGATATACGGCCCTGATGCAGAACAATACCACCTAAAATCTGCACATAAAAGTGACGCATACCAAGCACACGGTCAGCTGCCTCGCGCACGGTTGCAAATGCTTCCGGTAATATATCGTCCAATGTTTCACCGTTTGCTATACGAGTTTTAAACTCTGCAGTTTTACCTTTTAATTCGCTTTCAGACAGCTTTCGGTATTCGTCTTCTAACGCCATAACCTTATCAGCAATAGGGCGCAGACGCTTTAACTCTCTTTGCGAATAATTACCTATTATCTTTTCAAGTAATTTTTTCAATCCGTTCACCTCATAACTGCAAAAAATGCAGAATTCGTATTTATTATAGTATGACCGCTTGCGTTTTAAAAATGCGGTATATATTTTTAAATAGAACACTCCAACTTTTAGTATAGCATAAAATATATCCAAGGTCAAAGAAAATATAAAAATTAATTAAAAGTTAACAATGTGCAAAATATAAAAAATATGACAAAATGTAAAAACGTTAAAATATTTCTTGACAAAATTTTAACGTGATATTATAATTAATTCGTTGCATAAATTAATTAAACGAGGAGATTAAGCATGGGTGCTATCATTGGTTTTATTGAATTTGTAAATGGAAAAGTTAATGACGTAGTCTGGGGTCCGATAATGCTGACACTTTTAATCGGCGCAGGACTTTTTTTATCGTTTAAGGTCGGATTTATTCAGTTTAGAAAATTCGGCTATGCAATAAAAAACACAATTGGCAGTGTTTTTGGGAAAAATCAGCACGCAAAAGACAGCTCGGGGGTAAGCCCGTTTCAGGCAGTTGCTACGGCAATGGCAGGAACAATAGGAACCGGTAGTATTGCAGGTATTGCAACAGCTATCGTTGCAGGAGGTCCGGGTGCAGTTTTCTGGATGTGGATAAGCGCGCTTTTAGGTATGGTTACAAAATATTCCGAAATCGTATTGTCTTTAAAATTCCGTGAAAAGAATGAAAAGGGCGAATGGATTGGCGGTCCTATGTATTATATAAGAAATGGCTTAAAAATTAAATGGCTGGCAGCTGCATTTGCCGTTTTTGCAATGATTGCATGCTTAGGTACAGGTAATGCAACTCAGTCAAATTCCATTTCGGTTGCGCTTGATTCTACTTTAGGTATAGCTCCGTGGATTACCGGTGTTGTGCTGACTGTAATCGTTGCTGCTGTAATTTTAGGCGGAATGCGCAGAATTGCATCGGTAAACGAAAAGCTTGTTCCGTTTATGGCTGTGTTTTATGTTGTGTGTGCTATTGTTGCGCTTGTGCTTAATATAAAAGACGTTCCGGCGGCATTTGCGTTAATCTTTAAAGAAGCGTTTAATTTTAAAGCAGCAACTGGCGGTGCGGCAGGATACGGTATTATGCTTGCAATGCATTACGGCTTTGCACGTGGCGTATTCTCAAACGAAGCTGGTCTTGGTAGTGCGCCGATTGCTCATGCGGCATCAAGCACAAAAAATCCGGTAGACCAGGGTTTATGGGGAATGTTTGAGGTATTCTTTACCACAATTATCATCTGTACATTTTCAGCTTTGATTATTTTAACTACGGGTATCTGGTCACAGGGTGAGCTTAATGGTGCGGCACTTTCGATTGCATCGTTTAACTCAATCATACCGGGTATAGGCGGTGTAGGTGTTACACTTTCGACAGTGTTCTTTGCGCTGTCTACTATTTTAGGCTGGGCGTATTATGGTGAGGTAAGTGTTCAGTATTTATCGAAAAATAACAAAAAGGCAGTGATGACATACAGAATAATTTATGTTATAATGGTATTTGTCGGAGCGGTAGGAAACTTAGAGTTAATCTGGAGCATTTCAGAAACGATGAATGGTCTTATGGCTATTCCGAACCTTATCGGTGTTATAGGTCTTTATAAGGTGGTTAGCTCGCTGACAAAAGAATATTTTGCCGAAAAAAGACACGAAATAAGATAAATAAAAAGGTGCATCGCATGATGCATCTTTTTGTTTGCCATCTTATAAAAAATGTGCTACAATTATAGCATATTTTAAAATCGGAGGAAAGCAATGAATTTATATTTCGCACCGCTTGAGGGGATTACAACAAGTATATATCGAACAACACACGCCGAAATTTTTGGCGGATGCGATGCTTATTATGCGCCTTTTATAACTCCTAGTGACAATGAAAAGGTCAGCAAAAAAGGCTTGAAAGATGTATTGCCTGAAAACAATGAAGGCGTAAACTTAAAGGTGCAGACCTTGGTAAATCATGCGGAGTCGTTTTTGAAGTTTGCAAAAAAGATTAAGTTTGCCGGTTTTGATGAAATAAATATAAATTTAGGCTGTCCGTCAGCTACTGTTGTTAAAAAGGGTCGTGGCTCAGGATTTTTAGCAAATCCTTATGAACTTGATAAATTTTTAAATGATATTTTTTCTGAATGCGATATAAAAATATCGCTTAAAACCCGAACGGGATATGATTCGAGTAATGAGTTTGAACAATTAATGCAGATTTATAATAAATATCCGTTAGAGCTTTTAATTGTGCATCCTCGTGTAAGGGTTGATTTTTATAAGGGAAAAGCTAACACAGAGGTTTTTAATTACGCATACGAAAACTCGAAAAACAAGCTTTGCTATAACGGAGATATTTATACAAAAGAGGATTATGATTTAATTGCAAACCGATTTTCTGATTGCGAGGGTGTTATGATTGGCAGAGGTGCTATAAAAAATCCTGCAATATTCAGAGAAATAAGAGGTGGAGAGCCTCTTAAAAAGGATGAACTTGTTACATTTGCAGAGTCGCTTTCGAAAAAATATTTCGAAAAGCTTAAATCAGAAACCTTTACTTTACATAAATTGAAAGAAATATGGGTTTATGTTATGCAAAACTATCCAGAGGAAAAGAAAATCCAAAAGGCAATAAGCAAGGCAACTAAACTAAATCAATTTATGTCTTTGGTTGAATCCTTGCCTGAATTATAATAAAAGTCGAAAAAATTACAAAGTTTTAAGTATAAATTCTAAAGATGAAAAAATATAAAACGTCTATAATGCAGTTAAAGACCCAAACATTTAAGTAAAAGGAGCGGTTTAAAATGAAACTTGCATTATTAGGCGGAGAAAAAACCATAACAAAGGCACCTGCTATATTTCCTATCGTGCCTGATGCGGCATATAAAACAGTAGAAGAAATGATGAAAAAAGGCGCAATATCTATGTCGCCTGTAACTAAAAATTTTGAAGAAAAATTTGCAAATTACATAGGCAGAGAATACGGATTGTGTATGTGTAACGGAACAACATCTATTCAGTCGGCACTGTTTGCTGTAGGTGTAGGTACAGGTGATGAGGTAATTGTACCATCGTTTACATTCTGGGCAACGGTAGGACCTGTTGTGGCTTGTAACGCAATTCCTGTATTTGCCGATGTTGATTTAGAGCTTCAGACCTTGACTGCAGAAACAATTGAAAAGGTTATAACTCCTAAAACTAAGGCAATTATTATTGTTCACACATGGGGAACTCCCTGTGAAATTGAGCCGATTATCGAGCTTGCTAAAAAACACAATATTAAAGTGGTTGAAGACTGTTCACACGCACACGGTGCAACATATCACGGCAAAAAAGTCGGCAGCTTTGGCGATGTTGGCTGTTTTTCGCTTCAGGGCTCTAAGATTTTATCGGCAGGCGAGGGCGGGATTTTAGTAACTGATTCAAAAGAATATTACGAAAGAGCATGCGCTTTAGGTCATTATGAGCGTATAGACGGATTTTCGCCTGATTCTGAATATAAAAAATTTGCAGGCACAGGCTTAGGATTTAAGCATAGAGCAAATCCGCTCGGAATTGCAATTGCAGATGCAGGTCTTGATGTGCTTGACGAACGTAACGAGATAAGAAACAATCACGGCAAGCTTTTAGAGTCTCTTTTGGCTGATGTGGACTTTTTAAAACTGCAGAGAACTCCTGATAATGCCGAGAGGGTATATGCTTATCACTATATGAGATATGTACCAGAAAATCTTAAAAACTTAAGTGTAACAACTCTTTGTAAAGCGTTGGCTGCAGAGGGCGTTGCAGGTGGCACTTGCGGATACGGCAGACTGCATAAAGCACCGCTTTATACCGAAAGTGGTATGTTTGGAAACGGTTGTCCTCTTGCTTGTCCTCATTATGGAAAAGAATATAAGCCGAACACAGATATGCCCAATACCGAGATTTTAGCGATTAATGATATTATGATAGCTCCACGATTTGAAAATGTAGGCAGAGAATTTATTGAAGAATATGCTCTAGCTTATCATAAAATAGCAGAAAATATTGATGACTTACTTGAATATGAAGAAAAGCTTAATAAAGAAGAGAAAACAAAGGACTTAGGTATTGGCAGAAGTATTAACTCTTTTAAATAAGGAAAGTGAATAATAATGAAAAAAATAGATATTCATACGCACGTTACACTTTATCCTGATATTATACCGCCAAGAAAAGGTGATATGAAGAGGTTTTTGTCCATTGATGAACAAATTAAGCTGTTTGATGATGTAAACACAGAAAAGGGCGTAATTTTGCCGATAGTTTCGCCCGAATGCCAGTGGGAAAACATAAGTAATCAGGAGGCTAAAATTATAGCGGATAAAAATCCTGACCGATTCGTGTGGTTTTGTAATGTTGACCCTCGTTCAGGTGAAAACTGTGAAAATACAGACTTAGGGCATGCTATAGGTTTTTATAAAGATTTAGGTGCGCGTGGTGTTGGTGAAATTACTGCATCGCTATATGCAGATGACCCTATGATGGACAATCTGTTTGGTGCGTGTGAAAGTCTTGATATGCCTGCGATAATTCATATTGCACCTAAGTGTCGTGCACACTATGGCATAATTGACGAGCTGGGTTTGCCAAGAATCGAAAAAATGCTTAAAAAGCATCCTGATTTAAAGCTTGTTGGGCATTCTGCATCGTTCTGGTGCGAAATATCGGGAGATGTGACCGATAAAGTCAGGATGGCATATCCTCAAGGTAAGGTTACAGAGGGCAGATTGCACTATTTAATGCGTGAATACGGAAATCTATATTGTGATTTATCGGCAGGCAGCGGGGCAAATGCTTTAATGCGCGACCCTGAGCACGCAGCAAGATTTTTAGAAGAGTTTTCTGACAGAATCTGCTACGGAACAGACGTGTGCTCAACTGAGCAGATCTTCCACCTTGATTTTGACAAGTTCCTTACAAAGATGGTTTCTGATAATATGCTGACAAAAGAAAATTATGAAAAAATAGTTTACAAAAATGCGGCAAAGCTTATCGGACTTGATAAATAAGTGGAATTGGTTGATTATTTAAAGACTGTGTGTTAAAATATACTTAAATTTATTTCGGAGGAAATTTAAGTGATACATTCTTTTCTTTTAGTCGGTCAGTCAAATATGGCAGGACGAGGCTTTTTGGGCGAGGTTGAGCCGATAAACAATGACAAAATAAAAGTTTTGCGAAATGGCTGCTTCAAACCTATGTATGTTCCTGTTAATCCTGACAGGGTAACGTCAGGGATAAATCTTGCAGAGAGCTTTGCCGATATGTATGCAAAAGAAAAGGGAGTAGAGGTTGGGCTTATCCCTTGTGCAGATGGTGGAACATCTGTTGACCAGTGGCAAGAGGGTGAGCTTTTGTTTGACCACGCCTGCTATATGGCAGAGCTTGCGTCACGCACATCTACCATTGCAGGAATACTGTGGCATCAGGGTGAAAATGATTGCAGGGACGAGCTTTATCCGTCTTATGAGCCAAAGCTTTTAAAGGTTATAGAGGCATTTAAAAGAAGACTTAACCTCTACGATGTGCCGTTTATTTTAGGTGGTCTGGGTGACTTTTTACCTGAACATCCTGAAATTGAGCTATACAGCTGGCTTAACAATTATGTATATATAAATGAAAAAATAAAAAATGTCGCTGCTAGTACCGAAATGGTTGGTTTTGCATCAGCAGAGGGATTGACTTCGAATCCCGACAAGGTGCATTTTAATTCAAAATCATTGCGTGAATTCGGGTTAAGATATTATAACGAATTTAAAAGACTTGAAAAGGCGGATAAAGTTTTCAGCGAAAAGCAAAGCGCAGATAACGTCTTAAAAAGCGGATTTGAAAATCTGTAATCTTTTAAAAGAGGTGGCAAAAGTGGAAGGTGTAAATTACTCAGATAAGCAGGAATATAAATCTATGCAACTGATTAAAATGCAAAATAACCTTTCGCATCACAAGTCGTTATTTGTAAATAAGCATATTTTTGATGAGTCGCAAACAGAGTTTCACCGTCATGAGTATATGCAGATAAACTACGTTTCAGAGGGTAACGGATTTTGTGAATTTGAAGATGGAACGGCAAGATTTACACAAGGCTCGTGTTTTATTATTCCACCGTATGTTCCGCATAAAATAATACTCGGAGAAAAAGCTGAAAAAGCAGTAGTTTTTGAAGTGGAATTTATGACAGATTTTATCTTTCCGCCATCGCATAAAATAAACGATATAGAGGCATACTCTGACTTTATATGTCTTGGAATGAGAGAAGATCCCAAAGAATACAGCAAGCATATTTTAAATTTAGATGGCGAAATATGCGAAAAAGTTGAGCGAATAATAGAAGATGCAATGTATGAATACCAAAACAGAGAACCGGGTTTTGAAACTGTTTTGCGTTCGCTTATTTTACATCTTTTAACCGTTTTGGGCAGACAATACAGTTTAAATTCTGATGAGCTGGCGGCGGACCGATACAAAAAGCATCGGAACGAAATCTTAAAGGTTATTGACTATATTCATTCTAACTACGAAAAGGATATAACATTAGAAAGCCTGTCGCAGCTTGCAAATTATTCCAGCTCATATTTTTGTACTTTGTTTAAATCAGTAACGTCAAAAAGCTATTTAGAGTACTTAAATCATTACAGAGTTAAAAAGTCTATGGAGCTTTTAAAGAATACAGACAAAAGGGTTATTGATATTGCTCTGGATGTTGGTTTTGAGAACGTTACAAACTTTAATCGTGTATTTAAAAAACTTATTGGGATGTCGCCCACACAATATCGCAAACTAAAATAGGCAACTTAAAAACATATATTTAACAAAAATCCGCAACTGATGTAAAGTTTAGTTGCGGATTTTTGTTAAATTCGGTTGCGTTTTTTGTTAAAAGCAGTTGCAATTTTAGTCCTGATGTGGTATTATTTTTATATAAAGAAATTTAAAAGGAGGAATATACAATGAAATGCATTATAAACGGTAAAGTCCTCTTAAAGGATAGAATTGCCGATAATCTGGCAATTATTTTCGATGAAAAAATTGAGAAAATAACCGAACTTAAAGACATAAACGTTTCTGACTACGAAGTTATTGATGCAGGCGGCAAATTTGTATCGCCCGGCTTAGTAGATATGCATATTCACGGATATCTTGGCGAAGATGCATCTGACGGCACAGCCGACGGAATTAAAACCATGGCAGAGGGAATCATTAAAAACGGTGTTACTGCATGGTGTCCTACTACTATGACAGTATCTAAGGCAGAAATCGAAAAGGCTTTCGACTGCGTAAGAGAGGTTAAAAATTCAGGCGAATATTACGGCGCAAGAATTTTGGGCGTAAACAGCGAAGGTCCGTTTATCAATCCTTCTAAAAAAGGTGCTCAGGCAGAAGAACATATCTTAAAGCCAGATGCCGATTTTATTAAAAAGCATTCTGATGTAGTAAAGCTCTTTACTGTTGCTCCTGAAGTTGATGGTGCTAAAGAGTGTATAAAAAAAGTTTCTTACGAAACTGATGTTTTAATCTCAATGGGTCACACAAACGCAACCTTTGAAGAGGCTAACGCAGGAATAGACGGCGGTGTTCGTCATACAACGCACTTATTTAATGCGATGACAGCACTTACACATCGTAGCCCGGGTGTTGTGGGTGCGGCTTTATCTGACGACAGAGTAAGTGTTGAACTTATAGCCGATACCTTCCATATCAGCAAAGGACTTTTTAATCTTGTTGCTAAAATTAAAGGTGACAAGCTTTGCCTTATTACTGACTGTATGAGAGCCGGAGGAATGCCTGACGGTACTTATGACTTAGGCGGTCAGGAGGTATTTAAAGAGGGTATTAAATGTCTGCTTGCCGACGGCACAATCGCAGGCAGTGTGTTAAAGCTTAACGAGGCAGTTCGTAACTTATACGAAAACTCTGACTTAGAGCTTAACGAGGCTGTAAACTGTGCATCACTTAATCCTGCAACGGCATTGGGTGTTGCAGATGAAATCGGCTCAATAGAGGTTGGCAAACGTGCAGACTTTGCTATTGCAGACGAAAAATTTAATGTAAGCATGACCATCTTAGGTGGAGAAATCAGATATAAAGGAGAATGAAAATGATTGCAAAATTAGAACCGGAATTTAAACCTATGGTAAAGGTTATTAACGACTTTAAAGAGGCTGTTAAAGCTACTGATTCGCAGGAGGTATGCATCTGCGTTGAACGTAATAACGGTCTTATGGCTGTATACAAGCTTGACGTGTATAAAGAAAATACAGGTCATGATGAAGAAAACTACGAAATTGCTGAAAGAATTATTAAAACTCTTCTTTGGGCAAAGGGCGGCTTTAAGGTTTATATCGCAGGCTCTAAATACATTTACGACCGCATTGCAGATGATTACAGAGTAGGAGGCGCAAGAGAGTTTGACTTTAACTTTATGGCAAGAGTATATGAAAAGCCGTTTGAAGTTATCTATGTTGAAAATGTAGCAGATGCACCGAAAGAAAATGATGCGTCTTCACCTATCGGCCGTCATCTTGACGGTTGCCGTATCGGTTTTGACGCAGGCGGCAGTGACCGTAAGGTTTCGGCAGTTGTTGATGGCGAAACTGTATATTCAGAAGAGGTTGTTTGGTTCCCGAAACTTGAAAGCGACCCTAAATATCATTATGAGGGTATTTTAAGTGCTATGAAAACTGCGGCATCTCATATGCCGAGAGTCGATGCTATCGGTGTTTCGTCTGCCGGTGTTTATATCGACAACAAGATTATGGTTGCATCACTTTTCTTAAAGGTATCTGATGAAGATTTCGAAAAGCACGTTAAAAATATGTACTTAGATGTTGCAAAAGAAATCGGCGATGTTCCGGTAGAGGTTGCAAACGACGGTGACGTAACTGCTTTAGCAGGTGCTATGAGCTTAGAAGACAACAACGTTTTAGGTGTTGCAATGGGCACAAGTGAAGCAGCAGGTTATGTTGATAAAGACGGAAACATCACAGGCTGGCTTAACGAGCTTGCATTCGTTCCGGTTGACTTTAACAAGGGTGCTATGGTTGACGAGTGGAGCGGTGACTACGGTTGCGGTGTTAAATATTTCTCTCAGGATGCAGTTATAAAGCTTGCTCCTAAAGCAGGCATCGAGCTTGACGAAAGTCTTTCTCCTGCTGAAAAGCTTAAGGTTGTTCAGGGACTTATGGAAAAAGACGACAGTCGTGCAGCAGATATTTACGAAACAATCGGAACATATTTCGGTTACACAATCGCATATTATTCTCTGTTTTACGATATTAAACACGTACTTATTATGGGACGTGTAACAAGCGGTAAGGGCGGCACAATTCTTTTAGCTAAAGCTAACGAAGTATTAGAAAAAGAATTCCCCGAACTTTATAAAAAGGTTAAACTTCATATTCCTGATGAAAAGGCAAGAAGAGTAGGTCAGTCAGTTGCGGCTGCTAGCTTGCCGAAAATTAAATAACATAGGCGCTGTAGTAAAATGCGCATACCACACAAGGCAAAATTGCATAACCGAGCTTTTTAATTAAAGCAAGAGATTTTTAAAAAATAAAATTAATGAAGGAATTCGTCACTTGGCGAATTCCTTTTGTTATATGCCTTGTGTTTCGAACAAACTTCACCTCTCGACGTACCTATGTACGCCTTCGGGTAACCCCTACGGGTTCAGTTTGTCCAATCTGCGCTATTTTCCGTCCAGCACAAAGAACGGTGGTAAAATGCATTTCTTTTGTTACGGCCACGGTATTTAATTAAAATCAAATGATATTATACGTACATTTTCTTCGTCGCTCCAACACTTTTGCGGAACTAAAATCAGCTTATCAAACGTCTGATTAATATTAACGTGATATGAACGTTTGCGGTTATCTGTAACATTTAAAATTTCGGTACGTTTGCCATCTGACTCTCCAAACAGTTTAAATTCTTTACATAATGTTTTTGGCATATGCATCTGAGGACTTGTAAGCATATGGTTTGCACGTGTAGAATGTCCTCTTTCGCATACACCGCCCGGAAGAGTATCTCGATTTAAGTCGCTGCAAAATACAATGTGTACTGAAGAAATATTTTGCGTACCAAAACTGTATGTTATTTCTTCGCCGCCTTCTGCGAGGTAAGCATACTCTCCATCAGAGTTTTCATAGATTACATGAGCACGGTCCTGGCCGTTTCTTATTATATCGTTTTCGATATTAAGTTCAGCATTTTTGCATTTTGTTGAAATTTCTCTTGTTTTAGATGGCAGAAAACAATCTTCGTCTAAAAGCAATTTCTGTAATAAACCAATCTTTTCTAAATAAACCTCGTGTGGTGTCAAATCAAATTTTGTGGCTATTGCAGCTGCCTTTCCAACTGCCTCACCTAAAAGTGAACAAGTTGCCATAACTCTTATACTGCTCATTGCCATATGAGTCATACTTATGTTTCTGCCTGCAAAAAACAGATTTTCTATATTTTTAGAATATAAGGCACGATAAGGAAGTGAATAAGGTGCAGGTGTTGCTATATCTGTATTGGGAGTTCCCTTATGATAAAATCCACCTGGAAAATGGTCGTCTATCGGCCAGCCACCATAAGCGATTTCATCTGTAAAAACCTTGCCATCGCTTATATCTCTTTGAGTGACCATATATTCGCCGCACATCCTGCGAGATTCTCTTTTTCCAGGTAAAAATCCTAAAAAGTCCAAATCCCACTTGCTGCTATCGAATTTTCCTGAATTTTTTATGTAATCCCATGTGCCTGTTGCAAGAGAGATAAGCTCGTCACGCAATACCTCTGTATCATCAATGGTATTTCGGTCGCCGCCAAGCTCAAGATACCAGAAGTTTTCTGTTTCGTTATATAAGTCGGGATTTCTGTTTTCAAAATTCTGTTCGTTAAGCGGTGTGCTCCATTCGGGCGCAGTATATTTTATATCATTGGTAGTTTCACGACCGCCGATAAGGCAGGACATTCCCATAGTCATAGAATCTGCAGTTAAAATAGAAGTGTCTTCTCCAAATTCAGAGCAAGCCTCACGGCCTATTCTGTATTCAGCGTTACAAAGCGGAGCAAGTATGCTGTCGCCCGAGCTGTCGCAAAAGTATTTTGCCGTTACCTCGTAAAAACATTGAGTGGTCATCTGATATCCTGTTACAGATGTAATTCTTGCGTTGCGATTATGTGCTAAAGGTTTATTTTCTGTCGTGGCATCCATACAAGTGCAGTTAAGAAGCAGTGTAATGTTTTTTTCGCGTTTGACAAAATCATACAGTACAGTATCCCATACGGCATAGCTTTTGGTAGGATTGCGGTATAAATTTTCTAAGGCAATTTCTTCTAAAATTCCTGTTTCGCGATTGTCTTTACCGTGTGCGCCGCATATCCACATACGGATTTCAGAAGATGCATTTCCGCCCAGCACAGCACGTTCGTGCATTAAAACAACGTTTATTCCCTCACGAGCGGCAGAAATTGCTGCAGCTAAACCTGACATACCACCGCCGATAACACATAAATCACATTCTATATGCTTTGTTTTTAACATAAAATCAACTCCGTATTGACAAAAGTTTAGTGTGTAGTATAATTATATTATATTTTATAGTGATTTTCTATTAAAAAAATGTAGAAAAATATAAAAAATATGCACAAAGGGTGAGAGTATGGAAAAGCTTATTTTAAAAATAAATTCATATATCGGATACCTGAATAAAGAGTGCGGTCTTAGTGTATCGGTTCATTTTGACCAGAATATTTTATACTGTCTTCCGCAGAAAATATTACCGATGCTGCTTGAATACAATTCTCATACTAATCCGTATTGTATAGCGGTAAAAAGAACAAAACATCACGAGTGTGTATTATATCAGCAAAGTATTATAAAAAAAGGCGTTAGAGAAAGCTTTTTAAGTATGTGTCACGCAGGGGTTTTAGAATACGTGCATCCTATATTTAAAGCAGAAAAGGCGATAGGCTTTGTTGTTGTAAGTGGATACAGAAACAAGGTTTCAAATTGTAAAGGTGCTAAAGCAGACTTATGGGAAAGAGCATTATCCGATAAAGAAATACCCAAGGAGTTGTGCGACACTCTTATTCCTCCGCTTTGCATAATGCTTGAACAATTATTTGAATGCTATGCCAAAGAAACTGCCAATGAATTTAATCAGTTGATTCAGTTTTTAAATGAATATCATAACAACGTTACTTTGTCAGATTTGTGTGCGCATTTTAACAGAAGTAAATCGTATATAAGTCATATGTTTAAGCGTGAGTGTAAAATGACGATTAAAGCATACTGCAATAAGTTAAAATTAGCAGATGCCAAAAAAATGCTTTTAGAAACAGATTTTTCGATTACAGAAATTGCATTTGATACAGGTTTTAATGATACAAGCTATTTTATATATCTTTTTAAAAAAGAATTTGGCATATCACCGCTTAAGTATCGCAAAAACAATATGAACTAAATGCATGCTTGTTGACAGAAATTTTTTATTTTGATAAAATATTAAACAGCATAAAACTGAAATTTTAAAAATAGGGTGAAAAGGCGTGCTTAATTTAAAAGAATATATAAAAAAAGAGCGGAAAGAAACTTCGCTTTTAATAATGTGCATACCTGCTCCTGTTGTAACTTTATTTGTTGTAAGTGTAATATCAATGAATCTTTTGGCAAATAAAACATTACTTCAGCTAAGCTGGATAGCATTAGACGGCGGAATATTAATATCATGGCTTTCGTTTATGTGTATGGATATTATAACAAAGCATTTCGGTCCTAAAGCATCAAACAAAATATCGGTGCTTGCGGCGATGATAAACTTGCTTACCTGCCTTATATTTTTTGTTGCAAGTGCTATTCCATCAAACGCCAGTGATTACAGCGCATTTGACGGGATTTTTGGCGGTACTTGGTTTATATTACTTGGCAGTACGATTGCGTTTTTAGCATCGGCAGTTATTAATAATATGCTTAACTGGTCGATCGGAAAGGCATTTAAAAAGAATCCTGACGGAAAGTTTGCATATGCAATGCAGAGCTATATATCCACCTTTATAGGTCAGTTCTGCGATAATTTTATCTTTTCGGTTATAGTTTTCGTGGGTTTTGCCCCGATATTCTGGGACGGATTCAGCTGGACTGTTTTGCAATGCGCAATGTGTGCTCTTACAGGAGCGGTAGCAGAGCTTATAATGGAAATTATATTCTCGCCTATAGGCTATCGAATTGTTAAACGCTGGAGGGGCAGACAAGTAGGAAAAGAATATCTTCAATATATATCTGAAAGCAGGTGAGTTTAACGTGAATGTTTTAATTACAGGAACCTCGCAGGGAATAGGCAAGGCAATAGCAGAGAAATTTTTAAAAGAGAATAACAAGGTAATAGGAATTGATAAAGAAAAGGCGAGTATTACGCGTCCTGAATATACTCATTATGTATGCGATGTGCGTGATTATAATAATCTTCCTGAATTAGAAGAGATTAATATTTTAATAAATAATGCAGGAACGCAAAACGAAGCGGATATTGATGTAAACCTTAAGGCACTTATTCATATTACAGAAAAATACGGCATTCAGAATAAAATTAAATCGATATTAAATATCGGCTCAGCAAGCGGACATACAGGCTCTGAATTTCCCGAATACTGCGCAAGCAAGGGCGGAGTTATGGCATACACAAAAAATGTTGCAATTCGTGTTGCACCATTTGGAGCAACCTGCAACAGCTTAGACCCCGGTGGAGTTATAACACCGCTTAACGACTGCGTTATAAATGATGCGAACTTGTGGAATCAGATTATGGACGAAACACCTCTTAAAAGATGGGCAACACCTGAAGAAATTGCCGAATGGGCATATTTTCTTACGGCTGTAAATAGTTTTTGCACCGGTCAGAACATACTTGTGGATGGCGGAGAAGCAATTAATTATAAATTTGTTTGGCAGGAAGATTAAAAAAAGAAAAATATCGCATAAAAGCGATATTTTTCTTTTTTTATTAACAAAGTTTATCTTTTAAATATTCACAACATATTACCTTTTCTGCCATCATACCCTTATTAAAGTAATAGTGATTTGCTGCTTCGTATCCGATTAGTGAGTTTTTGTTCATAAGCTGATACATTTTAAATGCTAAGTCGCGTTCTTCTGACAATATTTTGGCGAGTTTTTCTTTGTCTCCGCCGTCACGGCTTAAAATAAACTCAGATTGCAGATATGAAGAGTAGAACAGAGCATATCCTGCCCAGGCTGCTTGGGTAAATTCGCATTCAGGCATATTTTTAATAAGCTCTAAGCCCTCTCTCCATTTGTCACTTAACTTTTTATACTGGTTTAAATAAACCTCACGAGGATAATTTGCTCTCCACGTGTCGATATCGTCATACGAATATCCGGTCATAGTTGCGGTAAAGCCTGTTGGCTTTTCAAATAACAGATTCGAAGGACCTGCGTTTTGCGGACCGTGATATACACTGTCTAAGTGGAATGGGAACTCACGAAAAGCATCAGAGAATATTTTTGCCGCTTTTTTAACAGTTTCGGCATATTCACCATATTCGCTTTTTAAAAGCTCGTCATACTTTTTTTCGCTGGGATCAACCAGACACTGTGATGCAACCTTTAAGTTTACAGACGGATATCCGCCAAGCGTCCAGCTAAGCATTAAGTGGCGCACACCCTCAGCTTTAAGGCCGCACATATGCTCTCTTATTAAATCAAATACGGGTAGGTAAGGAATGGTACTGCATTCCCAGGTTACGTTTACCTGAACCTTAGCGCAGGTTTCTCTGCCTAAATCTCTTGCCAGCGACCATACGGATTTTGCGAGCTCTCCCGGTCCTGGGATAGACATACTGTAATCTTCAATATTGCCGTTGACTCCACCGATGGTGAATGGTTTTTGAGCCTCGCTGTTGCACTGCACAATGATTTCTTCAGGTAATGATGCGATACACTCGCGAATTTCGTCGTTGTTCATTGCACTTGTCCACGCCCATGTCCATGCGATTGTTTTAATTGAAGGGTCAACTGCTCTTGATGCTTCAGAAATTGCACATAGCACTTCAGAAATCAGCTTTAAAACAGGCTTGTCTTTGCATCTGGGACATTCTTCACCTTCAGGACGGGACTTACAATGTGTAAGATTTTCTGACTGGGTAATCGTAACAAAACCGCCCAAACCAGGCACAGCCTTACAAAGAGCAGTAACTGAGTTTTTAACATACTCTAAAACACGACTATCGCTTGTGCACAATGCGCCGTATAAATCATTTTTTCTACCCAATAGTTCAGGATGTTTATCAAAAAATGTAATCGGCATATTTCTTGGCTCATTCAAATAAAGATATATTTTTATTCCATATTGTGCGGCAAGCTTAACTAATTCACGCAGTCTTTCCTGACGTTTTTCGTATCCGACAGAATAGCTTGCATCAAACGGAAATTCTGTAACCTGATAAAGCACAACAGGTAGCCACACAGCATTAACTCCTGCTGCCTGATATTTTTGCATAAGCGCCTCAGGATAAGAAGTGCTGATGTCGTTATCAAGAACAGTTGCGTAAAGACCGCAGTATGAGAATATCATTCTAAGTCCGTCAGCATCGTTTGCAGGTGTTACAGCCTTTTCATTTTCACTAAAAAATTCAAACGGCTTGCTGCCGGAAAACATATCAGAAAAATCGCTTTTCATAATTTTTCTTATCTTTTCAAGCTGAGCCTTTTGTTCATCGTTTAGATCTTCGGCAGTAACCGGCTCGCAGTATGCTTTAAACGGAGTCCATCCGCCGAGTTTTATATCTAAAAAGTCATCATCCTTTAAGCAATTTGCTAACTGCTCATCAGTCCAATCTAAAACCTTTAAAAGCTGTTCGTATGGCAGAACATGCCACGCATTACGAATGGTTGTTATGTAACCGCGCTCGCTCCATATATCCATATTTTTCTGCTCGCTAAGACCTAACTCGTTGGCTGTTTCAATAATCTTTTCAAGTGGCAGGTCTAAAGCATAAGCTATTCTTTCAGCCTTTACAGTCTCCCACAAGCGAAAGACTGCGGCATGCAATCTGCTAGGAAAATGTGGAAGTAAAAGCTGTTTATCCTCTATAACAGGAGGTAATTTAACATTTGACATAATCTTTCCTCTTTCTTGTTAATTTATGGTTTAACTCATATTAATTATAAGATATATAGCAAACGTTTGCAATAAGCAAATTCTTATTTGCGTGTTCATTTTGTGACAAAAAAGAAGAGCGGAAAATAGCCGCTCTCTCTAAAGTGCGTCAGAAGAACCGTCCCCTTGACACCCTGGCTTGGCCACAGTGATTTTGCAACTACTGCTAACATTTACTCACATGTTGATGCAAGTTCTAAGCAAGCATCAATGGAAACGATTTTGGGATTGGTTAATATATAAAAAAGTTCCCAAAGCATTTTTTTGGGAATTCTCAAAAAAATCAGGGTTTCCGGTATTTCAGAAACCTTGATGAGTGGCGGAGAGAGAGGGATTCGAACCCTCGAACGGGTATTAGCCGTTACACGATTTCCAATCGTGCGCCTTAGGCCAGCTCAGCCATCTCTCCATATATTAAGTTTTATATCACGAATTGTTATTATAGCACAGTTTTAAAAGGTTTGCAAGACCTAAATTATATTTTTTAAAACATTTTTAAATCTCCTTTTATTTTTCGTTTTTTTTAGCAAACTAATAGTCAAACCGAAAAAGGAGAAAAACAAAATGGAGCATATTGCGTGTTTGCTTATTCACGGAGTTGCAGGCGGAAAGTATCAGATGGAGCGTCTTAAAAAGCATTTAAATAAAAAAGGTATTTCGGCTGAATCAATAACGATTAAAGGTCACGAGCAAGGTAAAAAGGTACTTTCTGATTCAAAATATTATGAATGGCTTGCCGACTCTGGTAAGAAATATACCGAGCTTGCAAAAATATATGACAAGGTTATTATTATAGGCTTTTCTATGGGTGGATTAATAGCCTTAAATCTTGCTAAACGTCACAAAGCGGCGGCCGTTGTGCTGGTAAACTGTCCAGTTTTTTGCGTTAATGTGCCTGCAATTATAAAAGGTGTGATGCACGATTTAAAAGAACACGATTTTAAAAACATCAGGCGATATATGTATATTGATAATATTCCGCCCAAAACGTTAAGAGAGTTTAAAAAACTTTTAGAGCATACCAAACTGATGCTTTCGGAAGTTAAAACTCCTGCATTTATTCTGCAGTGTTCTGATGATGATGTGGTTATCCCTAAAAGTGCGGAATATTTATATTCAAATATTAAAAGCGCTAAAAAGACTGTTAGATATTATGATAACGGCGGACACCACATTTTAGCAGAGCTTGATAATTCAAAAATGTATGACGATATTGCCGACTTTGCCTTAGAAATTGCAGAAGAATTTAACGTTTTATAAGGAAGAAACAGTGTATTTTGTAATAAAATTGTAAATTACACTTGATTAATCCACCTTTTTAATGTATAATGAATAAGACAAATATATTTTTAGGAGGATTTTATGATGAAAAAGATTATTGCACTCGCACTTGCCGTTATGATGGCGGTTTGTGTATTCGCTGGTTGTTCAGCTAAAAGCGACAAGCTTACAATGGCTACAAACGCTGAGTTTCCACCATTTGAATATTTAGAAAATGGTGAAATCGTTGGTGCTGACGTAGACATCGCAAAAGCTATTGCTGAAAAACTTGGCAAAGAACTCGAAATTACTAACATTGACTTTGATGCTGCTTTAACAGGTGCTGCAACAGGTAAATACGACATGGCAGTTGCAGGTATCACAGCAAACGATGAAAGAAAGAAGAACATGAACTTCTCAGTTGACTACTACACAGCTTCTCAGGCTATCATCGTTATGGCTGACAGCGCTATTGCAGGTGCTGCTGACTTAGAGGGCAAAACAATTGCTTGTCAGGAAGGCACAACAGGCGAACAGTACTTACTTGATAACGCATACACAGTTCAGTCGTTTAAAACAGGCGCAGAGGCAGTTACTGCTTTAACTTCTGGTAAAGTAGAGGCTGTTGTTATTGACGATGCTGTTGCAAGAGCACTTTCTGCTGAACAGAACGGCAAAACAAAAGTTTTAGACGAAGCTTTAACACAGGAAGCATATGCTATCGCTCTTAAAAAGGGTGATGACGCGCTTACTGCTGAAATCGACAAAGCTCTTGGCGAACTTAAAGCAGACGGCACATTAGCTAAAATATTCGAAAAATTCGAATTGCCGTACGATGCTGAATAATTAGACTTTTGTTAATTAAGGGGCTGTAAAAATTACAGCCCCATTTTTGCAGTAAAAGGGAAAGTTAATTTTTCCAGATGAGAGGTAGAGTAATATGGAATGGTTTAATAACTGGATTAACAAGTTGCACGAAACCTTTATAGTAGGCGACAGATATATGACACTTATCGAGGGTTTTGAAAAAACACTCATTATAACCTTCGGCGCTTTGATTATCGGTGTTATTATTGGTACAATTGTTGCTATGATAAAAGTTTTTGCGCACAATAGTCCAAAATCAAGAATTTTAAAAGTTCTTGATGTAATAATGAACATATATCTTACAGTTATTCGCGGAACACCGGTTGTAGTGCAACTTTTAATATCATTTTTCATTATATTTATATCAGCAAAAGACGGAACGTGGGTGGCAATGCTTACATTCGGTATAAACTCAGGTGCATATGTTGCCGAAACCATACGTTCTGGTATTATGGCAATTGACCCAGGTCAGATGGAAGCAGGAAGGTCCTTGGGATTTTCTAACATACAGACTATGTGGCTTATCATCCTGCCGCAGGCGTTTAAAAATATTCTTCCTGCAATCGGTAACGAAATGATTGCTCTTTTAAAAGAAACATCTGTTGCAGGTTACGTTGCAGTTGTTGACCTTACAAAAGCCGGTAACCAGATTAAAAATACTACATACGACCAGATTAACCCGATTTTGCTTGTTGCATTGGTTTATCTTGTTATGGTAATGTTATTTACGTGGCTTATTGGCTTGCTCGAAAGGAGGTTGCGCAAGAGTGAACGCTGATTGCATTATAAAAACAAACGATTTATGTAAGTTTTATAAAGGTGGAGCCATTAAAGCTCTTAATGGTGTAAGTGCTGAAATAAATAAGGGCGAGGTTGTAGTTGTTATCGGTCCGTCAGGCTCGGGTAAATCTACATTTTTGCGCTCGCTTAACCTTTTAGAGTTACCGACCTCCGGCTCGATAATGTTTGATGGTAACGAAATCACAGACCCTAAAGTGAATATTAATATTCATCGTCAAAAAATGGGAATGGTTTTTCAGCATTTTAATCTGTTTCCACATATGACCATACTTAAAAATATGACAGTTGCACCAATGAAACTGCTTAAAATGTCTAAAGAAGATGCCGAGGCTAAAGCAATGCAGCTTTTAGAGCGTGTTGGATTGGCTGACAGAGCAAATACATATCCTTCGCAGCTTTCGGGCGGACAAAAGCAGCGTGTTGCAATTGTGCGTGCTCTTTGTATGAATCCTGAGGTTATGCTCTTTGACGAGCCTACATCTGCCTTAGACCCTGAAATGGTTGGAGAGGTTTTGGCTGTTATGAAACAGTTGGCAGAAGAGGGTATGACAATGGTTGTTGTTACGCACGAAATGGGCTTTGCAAAAGAGGTTGCTGACCGAGTTATTTTTATGGACGAGGGTGTAATTGTAGAAAGCGGAACACCTGAGCAGATTTTTGATAATCCGCAGAACGATAGAACTAAATTATTCTTAAGTAAAGTATTATAAAAAACAGGACTGCTATGCCAATTTTTGCATAGCAGCCTTTTTTAATAAAAAAATATAAAAATTTATATTATTTTGTATATTAGGGGTTGAAATTTGTCGGACATTGTTATATAATTAACAATGTCTGTGATTATATATCAAAAAACGAAAGGAGTCGTTTAAAAATGAAGGTTTCGGTATGCATAGGAAGTGCTTGTCATTTAAAAGGTTCTAAGCACGTGCTGGAAGACCTGAAAGCTTTGTCAGAACAAAGCGGTCTTGGTGAAAAAATTAATTTATGTGCAGCATTTTGTATGGGCAGATGTCAGGACGGGGTTTCTGTTTCAATTGAAGATAAAGTTTTTTCAGTAACTCCCGAAACCGTGAACGAGTTTTTCGAAAAAGAAATAAAGGCAAAACTGTAAAAGTTTTGCTTAAAGTTTGGTCTTATCAGCCCGGATAAGACATAAGATAATTAATTTGTGGGCAGAAAGGTATGGATTATTAATGAATAAAATTACAGTAATAGGAACAGGTAGTGTAGGTTCTACTATCGCTTACACACTTACAATTGAAGGCATTGCTTCTGAAATTGTAATGATTGACATCAACAACGAAAAAGCATTGGGCGAGGCATTAGACATCAGACAGGGAACACCTTTTTGCAATCCTTGCAATATTTATGCAGGAACTTATGAAGATGCTGCCGGCTCTGATATAGTTGTCATTACATCGGGTGTAGCAAGAAAAGCAGGTCAGTCAAGACTTGACCTGGCACAGACCAATGTTGATATCTTAAAATCTATTACAGAGCAGATTGTAAAATATGCTCCTGATGCAACTTATGTTATTGTAAGTAATCCGGTTGATATTTTAACTTATGCGTTTACTAAATATTCAGGAATCCCTGAAGAACGCATTATCGGTTCGGGTACTATTTTAGATACTGCACGTCTGCGTTCAAGACTTTCTGAATATTATTCAGTAAGCCAGCAGAACGTTCATGCATATGTTTTGGGTGAACATGGCGATTCATCGTTTGTTCCATGGTCAGTTGCGAACATTTCAAACGTTCCGGTTGAGGATTATGGCAAATCCGTTTTAAAGTCTGCTAACTTCCCTGAACTTCACAAAGAAGAGGTTGAAAATTATGTTCGTAAATCCGGTGCACGTGTAATTCAGAGAAAAGGTGCTACCTTCTATGCGGTATCTGTTTCGGTATGTCACATATGCAAATGCCTGCTTAGCGGTATTGATACAACAATGACTGTTTCGACAATGCTTCACGGCGAATACGGCATTGATGATGTATGCTTAAGTCTTTTAAATGTTGTAGGTCGCAACGGAGTTCATAACAAAATTGTTCTTCCTTTAAATGATAAAGAAATTGAAGACCTTCACAAGAGCGCAGAAAGCTTAAAAGAAGTAATGAGAAATATTAAGATTTAATATATTGAAAGGGTGAAAATAATGGATTATCGTATAGAACACGATTCTATGGGTGAGGTAAAAGTTCCTGCTGACCGTCTTTGGGCAGCGCAGACCCAAAGAAGTCACGAAAACTTTGAAATAGGTGTGGGCATCGAAACAATGCCCCGTGAAATTATTCATGCTTTTGGAGTATTAAAAAAAGCAGCGGCGATTGCTAATAACAAGCTCCGCCCAGAAAAAATGACGGAAGAAAAGTTAGGTGCAATATCTGCGGCTTGTGACGAGGTTATGAGCGGAAAGCTTAATGATCATTTTCCGTTGGTTGTTTGGCAGACAGGTTCTGGCACACAGTCTAATATGAACGCAAACGAGGTTGTTGCAAATCGCGGTAACGAGATTTTAGGTAAAAAGCTGCTCCATCCGAACGATGATTCGAATATGAGCCAGTCTTCAAACGATACCTTTCCGACTGCTATGCACATTGCAGCAGTTTTAATCTTAGAAGATAAGCTTATTCCTGCAGCAGAAATGTTAATCGAAACCTTTAAACGCTTAGAAAAAGAAAACGAAGGAATCGTAAAGAGCGGAAGAACACATCTTCAGGATGCAACTCCTATTAAATTCAGTCAGGAAATCAGCGGTTGGCGTTCAAGCTTAGAAAAAGACGTTGAGCTTATCCGCAGATCTTTAGAGCCTCTTTACGAGGTAGCATTGGGCGGTACAGCAGTAGGAACAGGTCTTAATGCTCCTAAAGGATTCTCAGAAAGCGTTGCAGCAGAAATTGCGGCAATTACAGGCAAATCATATAAAACTGCTGAAAATAAATTCCACGCATTAACATCAAAAGACGAGCTTGTTTTTGCTCATGGTGCAATTAAAGCATTAGCTTGCGATATGATGAAAATTGCAAACGACATCCGTTGGCTTGCATCTGGTCCACGTGATGGTTTAGGTGAAATCTTTATTCCTGAAAATGAGCCGGGCTCATCAATTATGCCGGGTAAGGTTAACCCAACACAGTGCGAGGCTGTAACTATGGTTGCAGTTCAGGTTATGGGTAACGATGTTGCAGTTTCTATGGCGGCATCTCAGGGTAACTTCGAGCTTAACGTATTTATGCCGGTTTGCATTTATAACTTCCTGCAGTCTGCAAGACTTTTAGCAGAGGCAATTGTTTCGTTTAACAAAAATTGCGCAGTAGGAATCACCGCAAACAAAGAAAAAATGTATCACAATCTGCATAATTCCTTAATGCTTGTTACAGCACTCAATCCGTATATCGGATACGAAAACGCTGCAAAAACAGCTAAAAAAGCATTTAAGGATAATATATCACTTAAAGAGGCTTGCGTTGAGCTGGGCTTTTTAACAGCTGAAAAATTTGATGAAGTGTTCCATCCGGAAGAAATGGTTTAATCGGGAGGTAGTAAAATGAAAGTAGCTTATTTCCCAGGATGCACCTTAAAGAACAAGGCAAAAGAGCTTGATGATTATGCCAGAAAATCTGCCGAGGCTTTAGGTGTTACTCTGGAAGAAATAGAAGAATGGCAGTGTTGCGGCGGTGTGTTTACTACCGCTCGTGACGAGGTTGCTACAAAGCTGTCCTCAGTTCGTGCTCTTGTAGCGGCAAAAAACAAAGAACAACCGCTTGTTACAGTATGTTCTGCGTGTCACAACGTTATAAAGCAGACAAACCATGCAATGCAGACAGATAAAGAGTTTGCAGATAAAGTAAACAGATATATGGGCGAAGAGCCATACAGCGGCGAAACACAGGTTTATCACTATCTTGAGCTTTTGCGTGATGTTGTAGGATTTGACGCAGTTAAAGAAAAAGTAGTAAACAAACTTGCCGGCAAAAAAATAGCGGCATATTATGGTTGTCTTTTATTAAGACCAAACAGTGTTATGAAAATGGATGACCCTGAAAATCCGAGCATTATGGAGGATTTTATCCGTGCAATCGGTGCTGATGCGATAGTATATGCAAACCGCAACGAATGCTGTGGCGGATATATCGCTATGGAAAGTCCTGATTTAGCTAAGAAAAAGAGTAATGCAGTTATAGAAAATGCAAAAGCAGCAGGTGCAGAAATGATTATTACTGCTTGTCCGCTTTGCAAATATAACCTTATTAAAAACGGTGCTGATATTCCGGTAGTATATTTTACCGAGCTTTTAGCAGAGGCACTTGGCGTAAAGGAGGATACAAATGAATAATAAGTATCTTTACGAAGACCTTTTGCGTATGAGCGGAGTTAATCCTAAAAAATGCATGCGCTGCGGTAAGTGCTCAGCTACCTGCCCTGCATATGACGAGATGGAATATCATCCGCATCAGTTTGTTAGTATGGTTGAAAACGGAGATATCGAGCCCCTGCTTAACTCAGATTCTCTGTATAAATGCTTGACCTGCTTTGCTTGTGTTGACAGATGCCCAAGAGGTGTCGAGCCGGCAAAACTGGTCGAGGCAGTAAGACTTGCAGCTGTGCGCAAGCAGGGTGCAAATCACTTAAAGGCAGATTCGGTGCCTGACATGCTTGATGATGAAACTCCACAGCAGTTAATCGTCAGCGCATTTAGAAAATATAGTAAGTAAGGAGGAAAGGAATAATGCAAAGAATTGGTGTATTTGTATGTTGGTGCGGAAGTAATATCGCTGGTACTGTTGATGTACAGGCGGTTTCAGATGCTCTTAAAAATGAGCCTGGAGTAGTCTTTTCCACCAACTATCAATATATGTGTTCTCAGGCGGGTCAGGATATGATTATAAATGCCGTTAAAGAACACAATCTTACAGGAATTGTTGTCTGCTCTTGTTCACCTCGTATGCACGAGGCTACATTCAGAAGAACAGCTCAGGCAGCAGGCTTAAATCCGTATATGGTAGAAATTGCAAACATCCGTGAGCAATGCTCATGGGTTCATAAAGATATTCCTACCGGAACCGAAAAGGCTATTATTTTAGGTAAAGCAGCAGTTGCAAAGGTAAACCTTAACACACCGCTTACACCGGGTGAATCTCCGGTAACTAAACGTGCTTTAGTAATCGGTGGTGGTATTGCAGGTATTCAGACTGCTTTAGATATCGCAGATGCTGGTTTCCCGGTTGACATTGTAGAGAAAAAGCCTACAATCGGCGGAAAAATGGCTCAGCTTGATAAAACCTTCCCGACACTTGACTGTGCGGCTTGTATTTTAACACCTAAAATGGTTGACGTTGCTCAGAATGATAAAATACGCATTTTCTCGTACAGTGAGGTTACAGATGTTAAGGGCTTTGTTGGTAATTTTGATGTTACCATTAAAAAGAATGCCCGTTATGTAAAAGAAGATATTTGTACAGGCTGCGGTGCGTGTGTTGAAAAATGCCCGATGAAAAAAGTTCCTAACGAATTTAATCTGGGTATGGATAACCGCAGTGCAATCTATATTCCGTTTGCTCAGGCTGTTCCTAAGGTTGCAACCATTGACCCTAACGCTTGTAATATGCTTAAAAACGGCAAGTGCGGTCTTTGTGCAAGAGTTTGTGCAGCAGGCGCAATTGATTACACTCAAAAGGATGAATACATCGAGGAAAAATATGGTGCAATCGTTGTTGCAACCGGTTTTAACCCGATTAGTATGGATAAATTTGACGAGTTTGCTTATAACCAGTCTAAAGATGTTATCACATCGTTAGAGTTTGAGCGCTTAACAAATGCGGCAGGACCTACTGCCGGTAAGTTGCTCCGTCCGTCTGACGGCAAGCATCCGCACACAATAGTATTTGTTCAGTGTGTTGGTTCTCGTTGTGATGCGTGTGCCGAAAAGGGCAAAGAATACTGCTCAAAAATTTGCTGTATGTATACTGCAAAGCACGCAATGCTTACAAGAGATAAATATCCGGATACCGATGTTTATGTATTCTATATTGACGTAAGAACTCCGGGTAAAAACTTTGATGAATTTTATCGCCGTGCGGTTGAAGAATATGGCGTTCATTATGTTAAGGGAATGGTTGGCAAGGTTGTTCCCGAGGGCGATAAGCTAAAGGTTCAGGCATCTGACCTTTTAGAAAACAAACAGCTGCATATTGATGCTGACTTGGTTGTTTTAGCAGCAGCTATCGAGCCAGACAAATCGGCAAGACCGCTTGCTACAATGCTTACAGCAAGTATGGATACAAATGACTTCTTTACCGAGGCGCATCCAAAGCTTCGTCCGGTAGAAAGTCCGACCGCTGGTGTGTTCTTATCAGGTGCTTGTCAGGGACCTAAAGATATTCCTGAAACTGTTTCTCAGGCTGGTGCTGCGGCATCTAAGGTTATTGGTCTTTTAGCTAAAGATAAGCTTACAGGTAACCCTTGTATCGCTCATTCAAACGAGCTTATGTGTAATGGTTGTTCATCGTGTGAAAGGGTTTGTCCTTATGGTGCTATTACCTACGAGGATAAAGAATTCCGTATGCCCGACAGAACAACATTGGTAAGAAGAATTGCTGTTGTAAATCCTGCAGTATGTCAGGGTTGCGGTGCTTGTACCGTTGCCTGCCCATCAGGTGCTATGGACTTACACGGCTTTGCAAGTGGACAAATTATGGCGGAGGTGGATGCTATATGCAAATGAATGAATATAAACCGCTGATTGTGGCATTTTGCTGCAACTGGTGCTCATATGCAGGTGCAGACCTTGCAGGTAACAATCGTTTGAATTATCCTGCTGATGTAAAAATCATTCGTGTTCCGTGCTCCTGCCGTGTTAATCCTATGTTTATACTTCGAGCTTTTCAGCGTGGAGCTGACGGAGTTATAATCTGCGGATGTCACCCAGGTGACTGTCACTATACCTCGGGTAACTATTACACCCGTCGTCGTATGGCAATGCTGTTTTCAATGCTTGATTACCTTGGTATTGAAAAAGAGCGTACCCGTGTTGAATGGGTATCGGCTGCCGAGGGTGCAAAATTTGCTGCTACTATGAACGATTTTGCTGAAAAAGTAGCTGCACTTGGAGAAAACAAGAGATTGGAGGATCTGCGATGCAAAAGATAACACAAACACAATTAATTGACAAAGCAGCTTCTCTGCTTAAAGATGGAACAGTATCCTGCGTTTTAGGATGGAGCAAGGGTGAGTTTGACTATGATATTACTCCTGCTGTGTTCAAAACTGAAGAAGAGCTTAAAGATGGTTTTGTATGGAATGATTTTTGCGGTGCTAACTTCTCTAAATATTTAATAGAAAAAACCCGCAAAACAGAGGGTAAAATTTTAGTTTTTTTAAAGCCTTGCGACACATATAGCTTTAATCAGCTTTTAACCGAGCATCGTTTTGACCGCGAAAAGGTTTATGCAGTAGGTATACCATGCGAAGGTATGGTAGATGTTGAAAAAGTAAAAGTGGCTTGCGGTGACGGTATAATTAAAATTGACTGCGGCGAAAAAATTGCCGTAACAACTCTTTATGCTGATAAGCCAATAGAGTTAGATGCTAAAGATGTGCTTTTAGAAAGATGCGTAAACTGCAAGAGCAAAAAGCACGTTGCATATGATGAGCTTTTGGGCGAAGAGGGAGAGGTTTTAGAGTCTGCTCGTTTTGACGAGGTTGAAAAGTTAGAGGCTATGACTCCTGATGAAAGATTTGCTTTCTGGCAGAATGAGCTTTCGCGTTGCATTCGTTGTAATGCGTGCCGTGATGTTTGCCCTGCTTGCACTTGTGAAAAGTGCGTGTTTAACAATCCCCAGTCAGGTGTTGAAAACAAATCTCCTGCAAACAGCTTTGAAGAAAAGATGTTCCACATTATACGTGCATATCACGTAGCAGGCAGATGTACAGACTGTGGCGAATGCTCAAGAGTATGTCCGCAGAATATTCCGCTCCATCTTTTAAACCGTAAATTTATTAAAGATATGAACGAATTTTACGGCGAATATCAGGCGGGTAGCGAAGTTGGACAAAGAGCGCCGCTTGTTAATTATACCACCGATGATGTTGAACCCGGTGAGGTTTTTGACAGGGGGGATATTGATGCGTAAATGTTCGTTAGATAAGATGAGTTCAGTTTTTGCTGAGCTTGCTAAAAATCTTTCTATATATCTTCCTGTTGATGGAACAGACGGCAAAGCCGCTTATAAAAAGTGGGAAGAGGGTACTGTCTGGTCTGATGCGT
>JAFQAG010000248.1 GCA_017416985.1 Clostridia bacterium | reverse complement strand
CCATCTTCTTCCACTTTTTCAGGCGCACTACAAAATATAATTTTTTCCAATTTATTATCTATGTCTACCAATGTTTCTATAAACTCTTTAGAAAGCTTTTCTGGGATTTTCGCAGTCATTACCCTGCTTTGAAATTCCTCAATGTCAAACTCTCCTTCTTTATATTTATAACACAAGCTTAATAAGTTATTTAAATTTTGCATTATCTTCCCTCCTTTTTTATCATTATTGTTACCACACATCCTTGCTGATTTGTAATAACCTCCAAAGAACCGGAAACATATGATAAGTTTCCTGATAACTGCACTTCCGGCTGAACTACTTTAATTACCTCTTCAACATATATCGGCGACACACTTCTTCCCTCTACACCACCAGCTTGTTTTATTGCATCTCCAACAGTATATCTCTTTCCGCTTGGTTGCATTCTTTCAACTGCGTGTTTAGAATATAGTCGACTGCCTACTTTAGCATATGTCTGTCCATTATAAAATACTTTTTCATAATTTTCCCAACTATCCCATATGATATGCTCATTTAATTCTTCCACAATTTCTTTTTTGTAATTTATTACCGTGCCCTTATCACCAACAGCCTTACCTGCTTTATATGCACCTACAACCGTACTTGCCAATACCGCCGAGTCAAGCCAATGTTCCAACGATAGCGGTTCATTGGGATTAATTGCTCCTTTTGCTGTATCAAGCAATCCCACAGTGAGCCAGTTGCCGATATTATATGCCGAAGGGGTTTCAAGCATTTTATCAGCACGCTGCTGCATTCCCTGCCAAGCTCCGCTTACCATTCCCATAGTTACCCAGTCAAGAAAGCTAAGAGGATTTTTTATTTTTTGCACACGTTCAATTTGTGCATTATAGTAAGACTTCAGTATTTTTGCTGCATCTTTTGGAATTCTGAGCATAGGTGCAAAAATTCCATTATATGTATTTTGGTTATTCTGTTTACTTTCCTTGCCCCCTACCATCATAACAACACCGCCGTTTTTATCTAAAACAGCCGCACCACAATCGCAGTTAGGATGCATTGGTGCAAGATTTATGCCACTTTTAGCATCTTTAATGTCAAACACTTGTCCGTCAAGACTGCTGCATTCTTCGCAATTATCTCCCTCGGTCACAAATTGATAACGAGTGTAACCCGATTTTTCACAATCCCATAATAACATATACCTTAACATTTGTCCAGCATAGTCTGATAACATTTCCTCAAACGCCTTTTTACGTTTTTCTAAAACTTTTTTTAAGGTATTTATTGTCTTGTTATAATTCTTAAATAAGCTATCTTTTTCATCAATTACTGACAATATAATATTTATGGTTGTCTGCGTCGCTTTTTCTGTTTCCTCCCTTAATTCGTTTAAAAAATTCTCTCCTTTTTTTCCGTATTCAAGTATTAATTTTTCGCTTTCATTGTTAAAACTGACAGTTTTATACAATTCATTAATTATATCTGTTACCTGTTTTTTTAGATGTTTTTTAAATTTTTCCTCTTCTTTAACGTCTGATGAGTATAAACCACGAATAAATTTTAGACTGTCGATTAATTTCTCTACTGTTTCATCCCAGTCTTTACCCATAAACACATCATTCATTAAATCTCCCCTTTCGTATGCATTTTATCTATTGCTAAAATTTCTGTCTACTCTTTTTTATTTCTGCTAACCGCATAGGCTTTAACTTAAATTTTTGCAAACCATAAACAGAACATTTGTTCGATTTATGGTTTGTATTATAACACAAAACGTGTGGAAAGTCAAGAGAAATTTATTTAAGGCAAAATAAATATGATTATTATTCTGATTAATTCCTGTTAAAAAACAATAAATTTATATAAATCCTCATTGCGCTTTTAGCATATGTTATGCTATAATGATTATATATTATAATTTGTTGGGGAAAGGAAGTGCAATTTTGTTTGATTTTTTAAACACGTCTTTATATCCTTTTATAAAGAGCATTCGGCTGACCGACATTATTGATATTATTTTAGTTGCGTTTATTGTTTATACCGTAATTAAATTTATCAGGCAAACCCGTGCTGCTCAGCTTTTAAAGGGTATTGCGATTTTGCTTGCGGTTATGTACTTATCTGATTGGTTCCAGCTTAATGTTATCAATTTTATTTTGCTTAATACCATGCAAATCGGTTTAACTGCACTTTTAATTATATTCCAGCCTGAATTGCGCCGTGCCTTAGAGCATATGGGACGAAGTAAATTCGGCAACCTTTTAAATTTTGATGATAATAGCTCTGGCATTGATATGATTGACGAAATCTGTCTTGCGGTTAACAGTATGTCAAGATGCAAAACAGGTGCTTTATTAGTTTTTGAAAGACGCACCAAGCTTGATGATATGCTTACTGGTGGAACTCTTATTAATTCTGATATTTCATCAGAGCTGGTTGAAAATATCTTCGTTCCTAACACTCCCCTGCATGACGGTGCTGTGGTAATACGTGACGGAAAAATATACAAAGCCGCTTGTGTTCTGCCTCTTTCGAGCAATAAAAATCTTAGTAAAGAGTTCGGAACAAGACATCGTGCCGCTTTAGGAATAAGCGAGCAATCTGACTGTGTTTCTTTAGTGGTATCTGAAGAAACCGGCAGAATTTCGGTAATGACTAACGGTGATATGATTCGTAATTTATCGGTATCCTCTCTCAGCCGCCTGCTTAACAAGCTGGTTGCTGAACCTGAGCAGGACAAAACTAAAAACATTAAGTTTTGGAAAGCGAGGGACAGTAAATGAAAATGAATTTTCGTGATGATACGGCTTTAAAAATTATATCAGTTTTAATCGCCATAGGCTTATGGTTTTATGTTGTTCAGGTGCAAAGTCCTGATATTGAAAGAACTGTTAAGGGTATTCCCGTTGTGTTTTCTCAGAAAGATTCGCTTGAAAAAAAGGGACTTAGTCTTTTAAATGACAAAGAACACACCATTGATATTAAAATAAAAGGCAAGCGAAAATATGTTATGGGTGCCTCCGCTGAAAACATAACCGTTTTAGCTGACGTAAGCGGAATCGGTGAAACCGGTACTCATACACTTTATACAAACATAGTGCTTCCTTACGCCAACCTTGAAATAATAAATCAAAATCCATCTGCGCTTAATATAACAGTAGATAAGCTCGTTGCCGTAAAAAAAGATATAATAGTCCGCACAGTCGGAACACCAAAGGATGGATTTGCATCTGGCGAAATAACAACAACACCTAAAACTGTCACTTTAAAAGGACCTAAAACTATTTTAGATGGCGTTTCATCGGTTGTTGCTGAGCTTGATATTAAAGATAAGAGTTCTGATATTGAAACTATTGTGCCACTTAAGATTTACGGCTCAAACGAAAAAGAAATCAAATCGGCATATATCTCTACTAATATATCTGAAACAGAGGTTCGTTGTGAAATTTTAAAAACCAAACTTGTTGACATTCAGCCTATTATTGACGGAGCCGGTCTTTTAGAGCATAGCGAGTATCGTTTAGATGCCGCAAGCTTAAAGCAGGTAAAGGTTGCAGGCTCAGAGGAGCAAATAGATGCTTTGGTTCAGATAAGAACCAAAAGAATTTCGCCCAGCAAGATTAAAGAAAACGGCGAGGTTACAGTCGAACTTGAACTGCCGCCGGGAATACGTTCACTTGAAGGCGACAGCTTTACTCTTAGATTGGTGCGTCAGAGTAATTCTCAGATGCAGCATCCACAGCAACCACCGCAAAATTAACTGCATATTACTTTAAAATTTATTATAATCGGGTGTTTTGTGCAAAGTGTACAAAACACCCGATTTGCTTTTGTGTGTTTTCATTAAATGCGTGAATTGAATATTTTTTTTAAAAGTGGTAATATATATACATACCACAACTAACACAACAAACAAACTTTTTTCATTTTCCCTCCTTTTTAATTAAAGGAAACAAAAAAGCGTCCGACTTGTAATACGGACGCTTTTTTGTTTCCTTTAATTGTTGTATCTTATAAATAAAAGTCGTGGTTTGCTATTGTCTTATGAAAAACTCTGTTTTTAACAATCCACGAGCTTGTTGCAATGCGCGGATTTAAAAAGTAAAGGCTACCCGACACCTTGCTTTCGCCTCTTAATGCACGCTTTGCCGCAACGATGCTGTCACCTAGCGGAGTCTGATAAATGGAGCCGTCTAACACCGGCGAAAACTGCGTTCCGTGATTGCGGTCAAAAATAACACCATATATTGTGTTGGGAAACATTTTGCTTTTTACTCGGTTTAATACAACATTTCCTACCGCAATTTTACCCTCCATCGGCTCTCCCTTGCTTTCTGCGTGGATAATTTTAGAAAGCCAATAAATTTCATCATCGCTGTATCCTCTTTTGCCAATAAGATTTTGATTGACTACTGCTCCGTCTTTATAAATTTCTACGGTATAGCTTGTGCTGTCCCAGCCGACATCACAACCCAAACTTTCAGAAACAAATCTAACCGGCACATATGTCCTGTCGTTAACCAGCTTTACGCTGTGACCTACCGGCACTTTTTTGCCGTTCACGTATGCATATTTTTTACCTGCCGTAAGTTCGATATTTGTTTCGCTATTTTCTATGATAGCACTCCTTTTTTCTGCATTCCAGTTAACTTCTGCTCCTAAAGCCTCGCTTACAAAACGAATGGGAACAAAGGTTAAGCCGTCAAATAAAAACGGTTCTGAATCCATTTTTAAATAGGCATTATTAACCGTAAGGCATATCGGCGTATCAAAATTTACATCTTCTTTTGCCGCCCCGACATATGTCGACATAGTTATCACACTTATCACACAACACAAAAACATCAAAATTTTTGATCTCATGTTATGACCTCCCTACGTTTT
>JAFQAG010000247.1 GCA_017416985.1 Clostridia bacterium | reverse complement strand
CTGGTCATAAAAGACAATGCCATATTTATTACCATAAGAAACATCAAAACACGAGCTGTTGCCTGCTCCTTTGTAGTTAACCCACTTCCCAGAACCATATCAATATTTGCCACCATAACACCGCCACACAAAAGGCAGATAACAGAAATGATTGTAAAAAATGACAAAAACATGCCATTAATTTTTGCAATCCCTTCATCATTATTCTCTACTTTATAACGAGAATAAAATCTAACGTATGCGGCGCTGAATCCAAGACTTAATAAGCTTAAATATGAAACGACTGAATTTACCAGCTGATAAAGTCCATATTCACTTTGTCCAAGCAAACGCAACATTACCGGAGTATATATTAAACCGGTTAAAATATGTATGCCCTGCGTTGCATATGACAATACAGCTCCTATTTTTAACTGATTAATTCTCATATTTCTTCCTCAGCTTCCTTGCTTAAAACACTATTTAAATATGAATATCCAACATCACTGAACTCTTTGAGCTTTTTCTTTACGGTTTTCCAGTCAATAGGCTCGTTTTTAAATTCACTTAAATCCTCGCAAATTCTATCCGATAAGCCCAGTTTATTTAAAAGCGTGATAATTCTATCATTCATTCCAGAGCCTTTAATTAAAATTGGCGCAAAATTTTTTTCAAATATAATCGAAAAAACAATACCATGAAAAGAGTTAGTAATAACCAAATCTGCCCCATAGATTTCGGTAAGCCAATCTTCTATTCCAATATTTCCGCAATGTACGCTCATAACACCTTCTCTTTTTCTTTTTTTCAAAAGAGGTATGGCGTCAGCTTTTCTGCTATGGAGCATATATACAAAGTCATATTTTTCTGACCTTTTAGGTTCTTTTAATAATTTCTTATATATGCTTGCATCCAATAAAATCGTCGGATCGGGCACGAGCTGAGCATCACAAATGTTTATATCTTTTAATATACCTAATCCTGTTTCTTCTCTTACAGAAATAGCATTAAAAAGTACAAGTTGGTCTTTTATCTTATTTTTTAAATCCTCAGGATATTCTTTAACTCCAAAACTTGCAGCATAAGATATTTTTTTTGCTCCATTTGGTATAAAATCGAGAAAATATGACAAGGTTATACCTTGATCGCCATAACGTACAAAGCTCGGATTCCAAATCTGGTCGCTTCCACAAATATAACAGTCATAATCAAAGACATATTGTTTTAATTCTTTTGCCGAGGAGAAATATTTGGTTTTTTTCAGATATTCATCACGAAAAGTTTTGATTTCTTTTTCTTTTTTTAATTGCTTTATAGAAGCAGGAATTCTTTCCGGATGATATGTAAAAAATACTTTAGTCCACTTCTTTTTATATTTTTCAGGATAATAATCTATAATCGTTACCTCATGTCCTTTGTTTTCAAGTGCCTTAGATAAAGCATAAGCCTGCAAAACAGCACCGTAATTAGTTGCCCAATGAAAAGTCATAATTCCTATTCTCACGTAAAAGTCCCTCGCTTTTGATATAACCTTTTTTATTTATACACTCTGCCAAAAAAATTGATACGGCAAAAGATGCGAAACCGCAAAATTTGTACCTGAATACACAAACAGCAAAAAATATGTCAATAACAAATATGCTAATCTTCTTGTTTTTATATCATCAATGCTTTCTAACATATTCGGTAAATATGCAACAAAAAAGATATAATAATAAAAATATATTCTCATTACTGCGCCGCCACTTTGCACTGCCGGGAACAAAATTAACATAAATTGCACCATATATATCAAATTATCATTTTCAGACGGTTTTTTTTCTGAATTGAAAAATATAAGTCGTAAAATAACGGTCATTAAAACAAACAGATACAAACGCATACCAACACTGCCACTTTCTACATCTGTGTATATTTCATACTTTTCAGATGTTTGCGATGCAAATCTGAACAACAAATCAGTAACCTGATTTTTAAATAACATAGCAAGTGCTGCAACTACTCAAAGCGTAACCACGATTGAAGTTTTACATGGCATTTTCTGTAAAATATATGCCGGGAAAAACACAATAGCCGATGCATGAATAGTGGATGCAAGCCAGACGAGTAACACAAAAACAACCAAGCTTTTAAAGCCCGTATTTTTTTGTGCAAACATATATGCACAAACGCATATTCCCATAGCTAATGTTTGTCGTATAGCAGTAAAGCCAAAAAAATAAAGTCCCATTGCCACAAACACGAAAATGCTCATAAAGCGATTTTTGGAATATTTATAGATAAACACCGCAACCGAGCCAACAAACACAATCGCCGCACACAAGATTATCGCTGCAAACTCCCAATCCAGCTTTATAAACAACCATGACAAAAGAGTATATCCTATATCAAAATCACCATTATTAATAATATCTTTAAAAGTTAAACTCTTTTGCAACAAATACATTGTGTAGTAATTACGGGTATCAATACCCACATAATTGATTCCTTTATAAGCGCGCATTCCACAAATAAAAATCATATATGCAATTACAAAAATAAATAATTTTTTTTCTAGCTTTTCACACTTTTCATTTATTTCAACATTCGTTGAAGTTTTTAGCAAGGTTTTAGCATATATTCCTTCACACAAAGCAAAACAAAAACATGCAAATAAAATGATATTATATATCATGCATATATTCTCCTTTAAGCCACCGTTTAATTTGTTTTACCAATAGCAATATTATTAACTTTTCAAACACTATCGTTAAAAATATTTAAATAACTTTTATAATTTTTATTTTTTTCAAAATTCATTTTAACCCACTCTATACACTTATCCGACAAACTGTTTTTCCCTTTCTCTTTTACAAACTGTATTTTTTTAATAAGCTCATCGGCATTTCCACTTTCTACTGAAAAACCGCATATATTATCAACAGTTTCTTTTGCGCCTGTATTGCAATATGTAATTGTCGGCGTGCCACAAGCTTGCGCTTCTACATTAACTAAAGAAAGAGATTCTTCTCTTGTGCAGTTTACAAATACATCTGCCGCAGAATAAATTTTGCAAAGCATATCTCTATCCGTAACAAATGGCATAGGCAATACTCTTTCAGGCAAATTTTGCATCTGCTCTTCTTCGCATCCAAGCAATAATAAAACCTCATCTTCTGCCAAAGATGCAGTTACCTTTTCAAATGTTTCTTTATTTATAGGTGATAAAAATTTTGATGCCAAACCAAGGATTACAAATTTATTCTTAATTCCTGCTTTTTCTTTAAAATCTGAATTTGTCGGTTTAAAGACGTCCATATCCACACCATTGTGTATGGTTAAAACACACTTGCTTTGCAAAAAAGTTTTTTTAGCTTCTTCAGCAATCCAATCAGAAACTCCAACTACTGTTAAATCTTTAATAGCTGATAAATATTTTTTTCTGTCCTTTAATACTTTAGCGCTCCGATCCAAAAAATGCGAATTTATATGGCTTTTCTTTTTGGGGCAATTCCCACAAGATTTAAGCCATTTATCACATCCAGACGACGTGTAATGAAAACACCCGCCAGTATAAAACCAGCAATCGTGAAGAATGATTACTGTTTTTTTATTCTCTTTCGCAAGGAACTTAAGCAGCATATTTAAATGAATATAATTACTGTGCAAATTATGCAATTGTACGATATCAGGGTTCAATTTTTTGACATAGCTTAAAAAACGGTATGTGCTAAATCTGGAAAAATAACCTTGCATACCATTTAATCTGGCGAATAAGGCATGAATTTTTTTACCAATAGTGCTTCCTATTGCATATCCACCGACGATATCATCCTTTGATATGGGAGAATGGGAGTATGCAGCATACGAGTCAATGCCTTCATTCAGACATAAATTATGGATATCCTGCATAATTACACCCGTACTGCCTGTGCCATAGACTGCATTAATTTGTAATACTTTCATAATTATTTCTCTCCGTTTAAAACATTGAATAAACGTTTCTGTATCATTTCTTTATCATGGTTTTTCTTTCCACATTCATATGCTTTTTCACCATAATCGCTAACCAACTGTAAATTTTCTGTCATTTGTAAAAGTGCATTGATTAATCCTTCTTTGTCAGATGCTATTATAGCTGCATCTTCTTCCTTTAAATACTCCATTGGTGCTGTTTCTTCATTACCGACAGCTAAAATGCACTTACCGCTACGAAAATAATCTGTCAATTTAGTCGAAAAAGAGAGACGGGCTGCCTTGCTTTTTTTCCCTGCTATTGCTTCTGCAAAAAGCAACACATCTGCTTCTTTTTGCACCTTTTCTACTTCTGTTTGAGGAATAGCTCCTAAAATATGCACGTAAGGACTTAGCTCACTCTTCATTTTTTCATCTAATACTGTTGTCGTGTAAACATCCAACTCAATTTTCACGTCATTTTTGTTAATCTCATCCAAGGCTTCTCCGATAAGCTTTACGGTATCAAAACGACCAATAATAAGCTTTCCGGTATAAAGCATTTTTAAAGGCAAGCTAGGTTGAGGCTTTTCATATTGTGCATCTTTATAATCAATTGGCTTTGTAAGCACTTCGCAGTTAATACCGAAAAATTCATCTGCCTCTTTTTTAGTTTTAGGAGTAATTGCAAAAAAGTTGCTACACATCTTTGCAGATTTTTTTAAATCTCTGCGTTGAAAAAAACGATATATTTTATATCCTAAAGAGTTTGACTGTTTATACGTAAAATTATCATCCCAAAAATATCCTACACCTTTTGCTCCGGTACGCTTTAAAATATAGCGACTGATACGATTTAGATGTATGTATCCTTCCATAACAAAAAACACTGTATCGGGTTTAAATTCATCTAGAAAGGCATCCAGTTCTTTTGATTTCCAACAACCAAGCTTCCACAAAATTTCTCTGGCATATAACAACAAATAGCGCCTTTTATTCACGTTGTTTTGATATAATCGGTTAATTACTGCAAATTCATCACCCGAACTCTTCGCCTCTTCCTGTTTGGCAAAGACTTTTCTACCGGTTTTTATTTTTCTGTTTAAAATACTTTTTATTACAGCATTTTCAGAAATACAGAAATAGTTTTTGCATACTGGACTATCCGGAATTTCATTGCGGATATAAAGATTGGCAACATAGGACGCTCCGTAACCCTCCAACAACAATGGAAAGGTATCTGAAGCTGCATACTTATTCCAGCACGAAACACTGCATACCAAAACTCTTTTCTTTTCCATCATTTCACATCCCAATAAGTATTTTTTAAGATTACTTATAATATAGTTCAGACATTATTTTATTAATACTGGAAATATCATATTGCCAAGCAAATTTTTTATTATACTCGCCCATTGATTTGTATAGTTCAACATCATTTTTCAACGTTTCAATTCCGCTTGCATAAGCGTCGACATCATTACAGTTGCAAACAATAGCATTAATATTATGAGTAGAATATTCTCTTGTTCCTCGATTATCAGAAATGAGCAACGGAAGCCCTGCCGCCATCCCCTCCAACGCTGCCAATCCGAATCCTTCACGGATGGATGGAAATACACAAACATCTGCCACGCTATATAGCTCTGATATATCTTTTCTATATCCGAGCAGGTGCACTTGTTCTTCAATATTCAGTTCTTTAGCCAAGGATTTCAAATATTCTTCAAGGTTTCCTTTTCCTGCAACTGCATAATGTACATCCGGATTACCTATCTTCGCAATTGCACGTATAACAACTTCATGATTTTTATTAGCATTCAATTCGCCTACGGATAATAATAAAAATGAATTTTCCGGTATTCTTATCTCTGCACGTTTGCTAACCCGGTCTACAACAACATCAGCAAATTTCGCTACATCGATTCCAACGCCAGGGACATATGCAACCTTTTTAGCTTTAAGCTTCTTTTTGGCTCTTTCATAGTCTTCTTTGTTAATCGTAATAAGAAGGTCTGTAAGATACGCACAAATTTTTTCAATTGGATAAAACAAAAGCCAGTTTTTTAAAGGTGCGCCTTTGTAAAAATGAAAACCATGCGCAGTATAAAACACCTTTGTTCCTTGTTTTCTGAACTTTCGGCAAGCCAAACGGGTACACATGGCTGCAATTGGTGTGTGACAATGTACGATATCGTATTTATTATCGCTCACCAGCTGTTTTATCTCTTTTATAGCCACAAGATTAGACTTGTCAAGCGGTGAACGTGAGCACGACAAAGGATAAACCTTACAGCCCCATTCTGTATAACAGTCCGGAATCTTACTGCTTGATATATTAGCAGCAATATCAACCGTGTGACCTTCATCTAAAAGTTCTTTTATAAAGGTTTTAAAGAAAGTCATTGTGCCACCGATAGTTGTTATGTATAAAATTTTCATTTTTACCTCCATTACGGCTTTTAAAAAACAATCTGATTATATTTCACAGAGCATATGCAGCATTGGTTTTCCGATGCTTTGCCGGATAGTTTCTTATTAATCCGCAATTCTGTACTTAGGAAAGAATCCGCTTTCCGGCAATTCTTTTCTCATATTTACCAGTTCGTCATATACTTCCTGATTCATTATTTTCTTTCCAATATGAAACTGCGGTAAGTCATCTAATCTGTAAAATGATTTTTTAAATTTAAACAAACTATCTTCGCCACTTCCTACACCGCCGCCAAGATATAATGTTTTACATCCATTTGCACAACCCCAAAGAGCTGCATGGTAAAGCAGCAAATTACTCGGAGCCAAATGAGCATACTCTTTAATTGAGCCTGAAAGATGATAATTCATATACCCATTTGCAGCCAGCATAATAGATGTCGCAATAATTTTTCCCTCTAGCACAGCATAAAACACCTGTGCATTTTGAGCCAAGTCATCGCAAACACTTTCGTAAAACTCCGGATTAAAATAATAATAGTCGCTGGCATTATCCTTATCCATTGTTCCATTATATATTTCCCGAAAGACTTCATACAATTCAGGACTGCGACCACTGTAAATCTTAATTCCATTCTTCTGTGCTTTTCTGATTACGTTACGATTTTTACTTGTAATATTTGTCCAAATTACCTCTGGAGAGGTCAAATCAAGTGCAACTGTATATCCGAGTGGAATTACATCGTAACGTTCTAAAGAGTAGTTGTGGTTTTTTAAAACCGGATGAAACCTGACAAACTCAGAAACGATTAGATTTTTCTGACACCATTGTTCATATGCATCAAAAAGTTCATTTGCGTCCGTTCCTTCAATAAGCCATCCACCATAACCATAAGGTGTCGCAAAATCGAAAAACTTATTTTCTTCAATTAATCCTTTAAAATTCGAAGAATTTGCTATATCGCGCTTCATCACGACATTAATACCTCTTACTTTGTCAGACTCATACGCAAATAAAATCGGCTCGCCATCACCATGTATTTTAAACGCCTTCACATAACCGGAAAGCCAATATGCATCATACTCTTTATAGCTACGAACTACCGCATCCCATTGTTCGCTTTGTTCTAATGTGTATAAAGTTAACAATGTATTTTACTCTCCTTTGCAAAAAAAGTTCTTTATCGTTGACACTATGCGCAACATATCCTCTTCTGTGTATCGTTGATCGCATACCAAACTCAATCCGTGATTATATAATTTTTCTGAATCCTTTGTTATTTTATGAAACTTACTGACCGGCCAATGAACAGGACAATAAATTTCATTTTGTATTAAATATCTGCGTAAATCATCTCTTTTTTCTACACATATCGGTACAAACATCGGACAATCAGTACCTTTTATTGTGGAAAAAAGCGTGATATCAGGAAAAGCTTCAGTCAAGATTTGCGCATTCTTTTTTCTTTGTTTACGGATAAAATCAACATCTATTTTCCCGGCAAGTTCTATATCTCGTTCAGCCGCCGGAAAGACTGCCACCCTTTCGAGAAACTCCTCAGCCTCTTCATATTGCTGCAAATAGTCTTTACTGTCTGATTTTTCAGAAATATAAAGTTCCTTGTTGCACATTGCTTTTTTACGCAAAAAAGCATAGTCTGAACTACAACCTGAGTACTCAACCGATTTCTTAAATCCCCACGCATAGCCTCCGGTCCAAAAACCTGCCCATTTCCTTAAACTGCCGAAATAATAATCTGCATCATCATAAGCAGCCGAAAAAAGAGAATGTGTAACATCACGAATGACTGTTCCTTTAAAGTTCCCTCTACCGCTATGCCCTGTATAACCAAAGTAATCCATTATAAAAAGCGCATCAGCAGAAATGTCACCGACATCCTGCATAGCAGGATAAAACAATATTTCTATATCGTTATCAGCAAATGGTTTTATCATGCTTTCGCAGCACCAATCAGGCATAGCAACTGTTTTAAAATGATTTTCTCTTATAATGGCATAAAGTGCACTGCGTCCGGATAAAAACCATTTTACATCACGTGGAAAAAGATTGTTTTCCTCTGCTTGAGGAACGTTCCAGAATTCACTGCCTATTTCAGTTCTCATAGGATAAATCTTCCTCTATAATTTAAATTACATAAAATACTACTAAGGCAACCCATGTTACAACTAGTCCAATGACACCAAGCAGACCTCCGAAACGGAAATAATCTTTAAATCGATATCCAGCAACCTGAACCATTGTAATTGTTGTTGTTGCAGAAGGGGTAGCCATTGCCAGACTTACTCCAAAAACACACGCAAAAGCTAAAGGTATCGGATTTATTCCAATATTAATAGCAAGCGGTACCGCAACAGACACAAGCATACTTGTAAGAGCACCATTAGACATAAATAACGAAAGTACGTATCCGACAACCATAAATAATGCAATAAGGAATAACGGACTTGTGCCTACTGTACCCATTCCCTCTAACCAATTACATACCAAATCTCCAACACCGGCTTTTTGGAAGCCTTTTGCAATTCCCAAGGCACCGGCAAGTGTAACCAAGGCGGGCCAGCACATATTTCTGAGTGCTTTTTTGCCATCAATACATTTTACAATAATAAGAATTAATGCGCCTGTAATGGCAATAAGACCCAAAGACCAGCTTTTCATAAAATATGGTTGGAGAATAAACAAAACAATACAAATCAAAAGAACGGCAATAGATATAATTTCTTTGCGTTTATCAAACGTTTTAACTTCTTTACTGACCTCAGTTTTATCTGATACCTCGGGGAAATCAAACCATTTAACCTCTAAATCATACAAAAACAGCCAATAGCATATACTTAAAACTGCAATAATACAAATAGCAACCGGAAATGTGTCAAAAAAGCCCATCGTTATGCCTGCTTCATTTAACGCCTGCTGTGCATATAGCGGTGCTGTACTTCCTGCAAGAGAAGCTGTTCCACCAATCAGTCCACCGGTTGCAAGCGGTAAATAAGTATGTTTTTTGGTAATTATTCCTTTAGATGCCGCAGCTACCGTAGTAATAAATGGCATAAACATAGCAACCAAAGACGCATTTGTTACAAACATGGATACAAAAGAAGAAAGTAAAAATACCACTATAACGAATACTTTTTCATTTTTTCCTGCAATTCTGTCAAGAAATTTACCTATTTTTTCTCCCATACCGCATTCAATAAGCGAATTAACAATAATAACCATACCAATAACCAGTAAAACCGCATCGTTAACAAAACAGGTAAATGCATCGTTAACTGTTAAAATTCCGGAATAAACCATCGCAAGCAAACCAAGCATGGTAGTTACTGCCACAGGCAGTTTATCGATTATGTACAATACGCATGTAATAGCAATAATAATAATTGCAGTGACTATTTGAGGGTTCATGATTCGTATCCTTTCTTTTTGTATAGCTTTTTATTACCGTATTATCAAGATTTAAAATGACTAATATACATTTAACTGAATCGCTTAACCACCCTTTTATTCAGTTGTTTTACTTAGGGTAGTATTGGCAAAACATTATCAACGATAATCGTCTGGAACGCTTTTAATAATCATATTTTGACCTTTTTCATCCAAAATCCACATTTTTTCTTGGAACTCTCTCATAAGTCTTAATAACTCTTCTCTGGTATCTGCAGAAAGAGTAATTTTTCCAAACATCTGAATCATTGAACCATCAGGCTTTACAACTGTGCCTATGCTTTTTCTTGGAATATAAAGTCCAATCGCATCATCAGCCAAACTTTTAACCTCTTCTGGCTCGGGTATTTTGGTAATCGTTCCTTCACCCACTAAAATATTCATCTGTGCATAATGTCTTTTAAAATCAGCATTAATATTATTTTTTAAGTCGTCTTCTCCAAATTTACCATTTACAGAATAGTCAAACATTAACTGTATTTCATCGACTCCGCTTTCAGCTTCAATAAAGATATCCTGAAATTTTCCGCCATATCTGAACTGCGGCTCAATAGCATAAACTTTATCACCTTCAACAATCAGTTCCAGACAAAGAATGCCATTTTTATAATCAATAAGTTCAACAAATTTTTGAACAGTTTCTGTCAATGCATTTTTTATCAGAGTATCATGCTTAGAAGGATAGATATATGCCCCCGGAAGATTTACGTTTTCTTTATCATCGTCGTTTACCGGTTTATCTACCGTAGTCACTAAATAACACTTGCCATCCTGAATGATAAAGTCAGCAAGCGCATATTCAGCACGAATATATCTTTCAATCACAACATTTTTAACTTTTGAATACTCTAAACCACGCTCTACAGCGGGCAAAAGAGTATCTTTATCGGCACAAACCGAAATTCCTCTTGCACCACTATTATCTACCGGTTTTACTATAACAGGAAATTGAATTTCAGAAACATCCAAATGATTCATATCATATTCTTCAATAACAGGAACGCCCGCTTGACGGCAATAATTTTTAAATGTTGCCTTATTAACCATAACATCACATAACTTTTGCGTTGTATAGCAAGGCAACTTTGCAGCTTCGCACAAATTACAAAATGCGTCGATATTTGCATCTGTAAATGCAGTAAACAATCCATCTACTTTTTCTTTTTCAATAATTTCGAGCATTGCCGGAATATCTCTGAAGTTTACTTCGTAATGTCTATCAGCAACCAGTTTTGCCGGATTGCTTTCTGTATCGTACATATTAACAATAATTGAATAAATTCCATACTTTTTAGCTTTTTCCAAAACCGGAATAAGCATATTTTCTCCTTCTAAAAACAGTATACGTTTTCCTTTTAAATCAATCATTCAAACACCTCCGGATTAATTGCACCATTCTCAGTTATCTTCCACGCTGCTCGTTCTCTATGTAAACTTACTGGCATTTGTTCTCCCTGACCAATGTCTTCCCTTTTAATAACTTTAAATATTGTATAAAATATAGTTTTTACATCCAATATAAAAGAAATATTCTCTGTATACCACACATCAAGTTCAAACTTTTCTTCCCACGAGAGAGAGTTTCTGCCATTTACCTGTGCCCATCCTGATAAGCCGGGTCTTACTGTGTGACGCTTTCTTTCTCTTTCAGTAAAGAAATTACGATAACCTTCCGGCATAGGCCTCGGTCCAATAATAGACATATCTCCTTTTAGTATATTAACCAATTCGGGCAATTCGTCTAAACTTATAGCACGAAGTATTCTTCCGAACTTCGTTAATCTTTTTTCGTCCGGCAAAAGCTTGCCTTCTTCATCTCTTTCATTTGTCATACTGCGAAATTTATATAATTTAAAAGCTTTTCCATCCTTACCTATTCTGTTTGCCGTATGAATTACCGGACTGCCTAATTTAACTTTTACCAGAATGGCTATAATCGCCAACAACCACGAAAGCGCAATTAGAGCAAGCGATGATAACACAATATCTAAAAACCTTTTAAAAAACTTTATATACATATATATCCCCCAAAATCTTCGTTATTTAAAGCAGCTTTTTACTATTTCAATAACAATGTTTTGTTCTTCTTCAGTCATTCTGATATCTGAAGGCAGGCACAAACCTCTATCGAAAATATCTGCGCCAACATCTGTGACTTTACCTGTATCTATGTATGCGTTAGTCTGGCATCTGCCGTCACCCTCTGCCGTTACAAACGGATTCATTCTGTATATTGGCTGCATATGCATAGGCTTCCAGATAGGTCTGCCTTCTGCATTGTATTTTGCCAGAGTTTCAAGGATTTCTGTCGGACAGGATTTTCCGCTTTCTTTTATATAAAGCGCCTCGTTTTCACTTCGCACCTGCTTTGCCATTGCATCTTCATCAATTAAAAGACACGAAAGCCAGAAATTAGGTTCTGCAACAGAAGCGTCATACGGATTCATAGTTACCGGTAAATTTTTAAAGCCCTCTTTATATCGCATATAAATTGCTTTTTTCCTTGCGATGTGCTCATCTAAATATTTATACTGACCTCTTACAACACCTGCAATTACATTGCTCATTCTGTAATTGTAACCAATCTCTTCGTGCTGATACCACGGCGCATTCTCTCTGCTTTGAGTTGACCATTTGCGCACTTTATTTGCAGCCTCGATATCATCTGTCATCAGCATTCCGCCCGATGAACCTGTTATAATCTTATTTCCGTTAAAAGAAATTATATTGTATTTTCCGAAAGTTCCTGTCTGTTTGCCTTTATATTGAGCACCTAAGGATTCTGCCGCATCTTCAATTAAAATTGCACCGTGCTTATCGCAAATACTTTTTATTTCGTCCAATTTTGCAGGAACACCATAAAGGTTAACAACGACAACAACCTTAACGTCAGGATACATTTCGAATGCCTTTTCAAGTGCTTTCGGGTCCATATTCCAGGTGTCTTTTTCGCTGTCTATAAATACAGGAATACCGCCTTCATATACAACCGGATTTACAGTTGCGCCAAAAGTTACATCTGAACAAAACACCTTATCACCGGGTTTTATTCCTGCAAGCTTCATTGCCATATGCAAAGCCGCTGTACCGCTTGATAAGCCAACAGCACAGTTGCAACCTACATATTCGGTCGTTATCCGTTCAGCCTCGTTAATGTTTTTTCCGATTGTTGACATCCAGTTTGTATGGTATGCCTCTGATATGTACTCAAGCTCCTCCCCATGCATACACGGCGAAGATAACCATACTTTTTGTTCGAAAGGTTTTATCATTGTCACATACTTCCTTATCTGCTTTTTTCGTATAATTAAATTTCTTTTCAACACATCTGTTTTTATAATGGATTAGACTATTTATAACTTTTACAAGCAACACAAGTTTAAGCCACATAATTTACATTATGCGGCATAAAACTAGTTACACATAAATTTATTATAACATTTTATTTTAAAATAGTCAACGATTTAGGAAAGATTCCTCTTATTTAATATGCAAAAAGAAAAATAAGCAAAATATGCAGGAATTTTTTCCTTATATTTTCTTGGAATTTATCGTTACCGTACTCTTATATATTCATCCCACATACATCTCTACATCTTCTAAGCTAATATCTTCGTGCAAGGCGAGATTTATGCCATTTGCTACAATTTTTGCTGTTTTTTCTATCATTAAGTCCACATCCTTTGGTGTGACAATAAAATTTTCGTTCGACATATAAAGTGCCTCTTTTATAAGCGCAAACTGTTCGTCTTCATCAATTTTTGAAAGCATATTATAAAATTCGCTGCCCTGTTTTGCTGATTTTTTTAATGAATCAGTTACTGCCAAAAGCGAATCAGATGTTATTGTTGCGGCATCAATTACAGTAGGAACTCCAATAGCAATAACAGGAACTCCCAGCGTTTGACGGTTCAGTGCTCGTCTTTTGTTGCCCACACCTGCCCCGGGAGCTATTCCTGTATCACATATCTGAATTGTTCTGCTTATGCGCTTTATACTTCTTGCCGCTAAGGCATCAATACAAATTACCAAATTAGGCTTTATTTTTTCTGTAACACCACGCACTATTTCTTCTGTTTCTATACCTGTAATACCCAAAACCCCTGGTGATATCGCACAAACCGAACGAATACCATCTGGCATCTGCTCTGGCATATACTCAAGCATATGCCGTGTTACCATAAGGCACGATATTACCTCAGGACCCAAGGCATCTGGTGTGACATTTCGGTTCCCTAAGCCTATTACCAAAACCGTTGAATCTTTTTTTAAATTTGCCAATGCTTTTATTTCATTTGCAAGCAACTGACAAAGAGCCTCCATTTTGTCTGAATCCAGCATAGAGACGTCAGATACCTCGACAGTAACATAATTGCCCTCAGGCTTTCCAAGTTTTTTAGCTGCATCTTTCGTTTTGACCTCTACTCGTGTTATTTCGGTATTGTTTATCTGCTCTTTTTTTACTCCTATACCTGCGATTTCATCTGCTGTTTCTGTTAAAAGCTCATATGCTTCCATAGCTAAATCTGTTCTTATGTTCATTTTTTGCCCTCCGTATAATCAATTTACTGATAGTATTGAGAAAAATTTATGAAAAAATAACAAATTTTTAAAAAAACCTTTTCAATCCGTTTAATTCGTGATATGATAATATAATATATAAGTAGCAAAACAAAACGGAGGCGATAAGTTTGGAAAAAGAAAAATTTTATATAACCACCGCTATTGCATACACGTCAAGAAAACCTCACATTGGTAACACCTTCGAGGTTGTATTAACTGATGCAATTGCACGTTACAAAAAAATGATGGGCTATGATGTATTTTTCTTAACCGGTACAGACGAGCACGGTCAGAAAATTCAGGAAGAGGCTGAAAAAGCCGGCATTACACCTCAGGAATATGTTGACAAGGTTGCAGGTGAAATCCGCTCTATCTGGGATTTGATGGGTGCTAAATACGATAAATTTATACGTACAACCGATGATTATCATAAGAAAACCGTTCAGAAAATCTTTAAAAAGCTTTATGACCAAGGCGATATTTATAAGAGCGAATACGAGGGCTGGTACTGCGTGCCAGACGAATCGTTCTTTACTGATACTCAGCTTGTTGACGGCAAGTGCCCGGAGTGCGGACGTGAGGTTGTTCGTACAAAAGAAGAGGCTTATTTCTTCAAAATGAGTAAATATCAAGATGCTTTAATGAAGCATATTGAAGAAAATCCTGAGTTTATTCAGCCAGAAAGCCGCAAACGTGAAATGATTAATAACTTTTTAAAACCGGGACTCCAGGATTTGTGCGTATCACGTACATCATTTAACTGGGGTATTCCTGTTGAGTTTGACCCGGGTCACGTTGTTTATGTATGGATTGATGCGCTTTCTAACTATATAACCGCTCTTGGCTTTGACCCGGAGGGCGAAAGCGGTGACCTTTATAAAAAATACTGGCCTGCAGATGTTCATATTATAGGTAAAGATATTCTGCGTTTTCATACTATTTACTGGCCTATTATGCATATGGCGCTCGGCGAGCCGCTTCCTAAGCAGGTGTTTGGCCATCCGTGGCTGCTTGCCGGCACAGATAAAATGAGTAAATCTCGTGGCAACGTTATGTATGCTGATGATTTGGCTCGTCTGTTCGGCGTAGATGCAATCCGTTATTATTTATTGAGCGAAATGCCTTATGCGCAGGACGGTACAATTTCTTACGAAACAATTATCGAACGTTATAACTCTGACCTTGCAAATACATTAGGAAACTTGGTAAGCCGAACTGTTGCAATGGTTAAAAAATATTTTGACGGAGTTATTAAACCGCAATGTTCAGGCGATTTTGACGACGATTTAATCGCAACAGCTAAAGCTGCAGTTGAAAAAACAGCTGCAAAAATGGATGAATATCGTACTGCTGATGCTTTAAGTGAAATATTTGCTTTAGCTCGCCGTGCAAATAAATATATTGACGAAACTGCTCCGTGGGTATTGGCAAAGGACGAGGCAAGCCACGAGCGTTTGGGTGGAGTTTTATATAACTTAACCGAAACAATAAGAATTTTAGGTGTTCTGCTCTCTCCGTTTATGCCACGAACTGCAGAAAACATCTTTAAGCAAATTAATGCTAAAAAGACTGATTGGGAAAGCATCCAGAATTTTGGTGCTACAGTCGCAGGCGATACCGTAGGCGAAGGAACTGTAATGTTTGCCCGCATTGACGAAAAGAAAAAGTTAGAAGAAATTGAGGCAGAAATTACAGCAAAAGCACAGCCAGAGAAAAAAGAAGAGCCGGCAGAAGAAGAAAACTTTATTAGCATAGAAGACTTTGCAAAGGTAGAGCTTAAAGTTGGTCTTGTGCTTGATTCAAAACCTGTTGAGGGAGCTGACAAGCTGTTGGTTTCGCAGATTAAAATAGGTGACGAAACCCGCCAGATTGTATCAGGCATTGCTAAATATTATAATCCGGCAGATTTAATAGGCAAAAAGGTTGTTGTAGTAACTAACTTAAAGCCTGTTAAACTGCGTGGTGTGCTGTCAGAGGGTATGATTTTAGCTGCATCGACTAAAAAAGATTTAACGGTTTTAACAGTTGATAAAGACATCCCTGACGGAACAAAAATAAGCTGATTTGTTTGCCGTTTTTTGTCATATTTTGAGCAAAAGACAAAGTTTTTGTCAAACTAAACCAAAAACAGTAAAAAAATAACAAAAACAAATTGCGAAACATTTTTTATTGCAGTATAATAATTAAGTTGTTATAAATAAGTTAATATGAATTTGGCATAATTGAATATAGAAAGGAACGAATGAAATGAGCAAGTTTTTAGACAGAATTAAAGAACGCGCAAAGCAGGACAAAAAAACAATCGTTTTAGCTGAGGGCGAAGATATCCGCACTATAAAAGCGGCGGATATGATTTTAAAAGAGGGTATCGCAAACCTTATTATCTTAGGTAACGAAGACAAAATTAAAGAGCTGGCAGTTGGTCTTGATATCAGCGCCGCAAAAATTATCGACCCTGCAAAAGCAGATAACCTGCAGGATTTTGCCGACAAGTTCTATGAAATGCGTAAAGCTAAGGGTATGACACCTGAAAAAGCTCTTGAAACAATGAAAAATCCGCTTTACTACGGCGTTATGATGGTTAAGCTTGATATGGCTGACGGTCAGGTAGCAGGCGCAGTAAACTCTACTGCAAACGTTCTTCGTCCGTGCCTGCAGATTTTAAAAACTGCACCGGGCACAAAATTAGTTAGCGCATTCTTTGTAATGGTTGTTCCGGATTGTGAATATGGTCACAATGGTACATTTATTTATGCAGACAGCGGTCTTAACGAAAATCCTGATGCTGACGCAGTATCAGAAATTGCAATTTCATCTGCTGCATCATTTGAATCTTTAGTTGAGGCAGACCCGGTTATTGCAATGCTGTCTTACTCTACATACGGCAGTGCTAAGAGCGAACTGGTTGATAAAATGCAGTTAGCTACAAAACTTGCTAAAGAAAAACGTCCTGACTTAAAGCTCGACGGTGAGCTTCAGGCAGATGCTGCTATCATTCCGGCAATCGGTCAGTCAAAGGCTCCTGGTTCTGAAATTGCAGGTCACGCAAACGTATTGGTATTCCCTGACTTAAACTGCGGAAATATCGCATATAAACTTACACAGCGTTTAGCTAAAGCTGAAGCATACGGACCTATCACTCAGGGTATTGCTAAACCGGTTAACGACTTATCTCGTGGATGCTCTGCTGAAGATATCGTTGGTGTTTGTGCAATCACCTGCGTACAGGCTCAGGCTCAGGCAAAAAATAAGTAATTTAATTCTATATGAAATAAATTTGGAGGGTTAACAATGAAAGTATTGGTAATTAATACAGGTAGCTCGTCTTTAAAGTATCAGCTTATCGACATGGATACCGAAACAGTTTTAGCAAAAGGTCTGTGCGAACGTATCGGCATTGATGGTCCGAGAATTAAGCACAAACCGACCGGCAAAGACTCTGTTGAAAAAGAACTTCCTATGAAGGATCATTCTCAGGCAATTCAGCACGTTTTGGCAGCTCTTACCGATAAAGAGCACGGAGTAATCGGTGATATGAGCGAAATTTCTGCTGTTGGTCATCGTGTGGTACACGGCGGCGAGGATTTTGCTTGCTCTGTTATCATTGACGAGGCTGTTAAAGACGCACTTAAAAGATGTTGCGATTTAGCACCGCTTCACAATCCTGCAAACCTTATGGGTATTGCCGCTTGTGAAGAAGCTATGCCGGGCGTTCCGATGGTTGCTGTTTTTGATACTGCTTTCCATCAGACAATGCCGCAAAAAGCATATATGTACGGTGTTCCTTATGAATATTATGAAAACTATAAAATCCGTAAATACGGCTTCCATGGTACATCTCATTACTATGTATCACATCGTGTTGCCGAGCTTATCGGAAAGCCGATTGAAGAGCTTAAAATTATTACTTTCCACTTAGGTAATGGTTCTTCTGTATGTGCTGTTAAAAACGGTAAGTCTGTTGATACATCAATGGGCTTTACTCCGCTTTCAGGTCTTTTAATGGGCACACGTTCAGGTCTTTTAGACCCTGCTATCGTTACATATATTATGGAAAAAGAAAACCTTTCTATAAAAGAGATGGACGAGTTGCTTAATAAAAAATCCGGTGTGTTCGGTATTTCTGGCGTAAGCAGTGACTTCCGTGATATCGAAAAGGCTGCAAACGAAGGCAACAAACGTGCTCAGCTTGCACTCGATATGTTCGACTATGCAGTTCGTCGTTATATCGGCTGGTATGCATCTGAAATGGGTGGCGTTGATGCCATCGCATTTACAGGCGGTGTTGGCGAAAACAATTCCGCTCTTCGTGAAAGCGTGTTAAGCGACCACGAGTGGATGGGAATTAAAGTTGACCCGGTTAAAAACAATGTTAAAGGAACTGAAACAGAAATTACCGGTGAAGGCTCAAAAGTTCGTTCTTTCGTTATCTTAACAGATGAAGAGCTTACCATCGCACGTGATACAAAACGTTTATTAGAAAATAAATAATATCAATTATAAAAATAGCTGTTGCATTAAGCGACAGCTATTTTTGTATAACAACAAACGTAGGCAGAGGCTTGCTCCTGCTAAAAATTAATTTGACACAAGGCGGCAGGAGCAAGCCCCTGCCCTACAATATCTGATTTCATATATCAATTCAAATGCACAATACTTAATATTTTGACTTTTTATTAAATTTAGTGTACAATATTGATGTTACTCAAAATTCGAAAGGACGAACCAATATGAACAAAATAGCCAGCTTTACAATAGACCACAACAAGCTTGATGCAGGCATTTATATTTCACGCATTGACGGAGATATCACAACATATGACTTGCGCACAAAAAAACCGTATGTTGACGAGGTTATGGATAACGAAACCTGCCACACCGTTGAGCATATGTTTGCGACTTTTGTGCGAAACGGTATTTTAAAAGACAAGGTAATTTACTTTGGACCTATGGGCTGCCAGACAGGATTTTATCTTTTAGTTCGTGATGCCGAAAACAGCATAGTTATAAACGAAATAAAACACATTTTAAAAGCCATTTGCGACCATGACGGCGAGGTTTTTGGAAATTCTCAAATTGAATGTGGAAACTGCCGCACATTAGATTTAGAAAAAGCAAAAAATCTTTGCAAAGAATATCTTGAAAAAATTTGTGACAAAACAGAAAAGGACTTAAATTACAAAGTATAATATAAATTTGTATATTATAAATTTATATAATAAAAATTTTTAATAAGGGGTAATATTATGAAAAAACGACTTATCAGTTTATTACTTGCAATGCTGATGCTGATGTCAATATCAGCTTTTGCTAATGCATCAAGCGAAATTGAGTATACACCCGAATCAGATTTTTATATTTCGGGCAATACCATCAAGCGCTATTTAGGTGATAGAGATGCTCTTACCGAATTAAACATTCCTCCCGTAATTAATGG
>JAFQAG010000246.1 GCA_017416985.1 Clostridia bacterium | reverse complement strand
TTATATCAGATATTACTATTTTTTTCAAGATATATAATTTAAATACAGATAATTTATTTAAAACTAAATTTGTCCCATTTTAAGACGATATCCACGTGTTGTTATAGCCTCAATTAATTCAGATTCTGAAACTAAATGACCACTCAAATTACCGTTGTCAACATAAATAAGACAAAAGTTATCGTAGCTGATTTTTTTTAAAATATTTTTTGCATAAGCATCACATGATGCAGAAATAACTTTAGATGGTATTAATTTTTTATCCATCAGCTTTTCTTTTGAGCGCAAAAGCTCTTTTAAAACAAACAAGTCTGAGGTTTTCTTTTCTTCAATTAGATTAAAAATCAAAAATGCTGCTATCATTATAAAAGATACATTTATTCCTATAAACGCAGTTAATATAATCGATAATAAAACAAGAAAAAAAACAATGCAAACAGTAATTTTTCGTATTATTTGCATTGCCGTAATGTACCCTAAAAAATGTGCTAAAATCGAGCGAAAAACTCTGCCGCCATCAAGCGGAAGCACCGGCATAAGATTTATAGCCATAATTATGAAATTTAAATTCATATATAAAAACATACTTTCTTCAGCGCATATATAAAACAGATTTAATACTGCACCAATTGCTATCATAAGTAAATTTGAAAATGGTCCCGCCAATGCCACTATACTCTCTTTTAGTGGATTTTTAATAACGCTACCTGATAATCTTAATGTCATACCAAACGGCATAACAATTATTGAACCAATGCGAATTTTTAGTATTAATGCGGCAAATAAATGAAATAACTCGTGTACTGTCACGATAGCATATGCCATAAGCATTGTATGGTGTGCTTTTACAAAATAAGCCAAAACAAAAAGAGGTATAGTTAAAAAGTGTATATATAGATAACGTGTAATTTTTATCATACGTTTTCTCCTTAATGTGTTTTATCCTCTAAAAATACCATGGGGTCTAAAGAGGTATCTCCCTCTCTTATTTCAAAGTGCAGATGTGGTTTTACTGAAGCATTATTATTTCCAACAGTTGCTATAACTTGTCCGCTTTTTATTCTGTCGTCTTTTTCAGGAAAAATTTCCTCGCATTTAGCATAAAAGCTCGATATCTTATCATTATGATTTATCAAAATATAATTGCCGAATTCTTCAGAATATCCGGTTTCGGCAACCGTTCCATCAGATACGCAATGAATTTTATCTCCTATATTGCCCGAAAAATCTACACCGTAATGAAATTCCTCTTTACCATCTTCGCCGATACGTGTTCCGAATTCTGATATTACATCATTCTTTATTGGCATTTCCAATTTTGTAAGCGCCTCGAGTTCGCTTAAATTTTTATCTGTACTTACTGTTTTTTTTATAAAATCTCTAACACTAAAGGCTATACTTTTCCAATCTGTATTTTCACACACAGTATAACTGATACTATTTTTAGCAACGTCTAAAGCTGAATTTGCAGAAGATTTTACCAAAAGTACCGCTAAAAAAATTAATATACATACCGCCGTTTGTTTGATTGTACTTTGTCTGATGCTATTTGTAAATAAATTGCTTGTCTTTTTTTGTCTTGCGCTTCCCCTTCTTCGATATTGCTGTACCATATCAGCCACCATCCTTTTGTTCAAATAAAAAAATAAAAAGTGTCAGTATTATATATACTAAACACTTTTTATTTTTATGACAAAACATTTTGTTAGTTTACTATACAGCCACAAATGATGTTTCTTCATTAATTAAATCGCCCGTTCCTATAAGATTTTCTAAAACATCTAAAAGGCTTATAGGGGTTACTGTATTTCTTGCCAGCTTTTCTAATATTTCTTCCGCTTCTTTTTTAGTGCAAAACACATCAAAAACTTTTCTGTATTCTTTGTGTACTACTTCATCTGCATCTTTTCGGCATTTACATATTTCTACACCATAGGTATTAACACAAATGCCGTCAAGCTGAATTTCTTTTTCTAAAATATAATACTCCAAATCAAAATCGTAGCTTGCTAAATTATCTTCGCTGTTCACACTAACTGTTTTGTATAATTTTCTGTTTGCCATCAAATTTCCTCCAAATCTCGTACCGTTTCATTCCGCAAATACATTATATAGTATTGTTTATGCAAAATCCAGTACTAAACCGCGTAAAATTGTCACGCATAATTGAAGTTGTGGCATTATTTTTATATTTGTGCTATTTTGTTTTTAAGTTCATGTTTTAAATCTTGTTATTGCTGTTTTTATAAGTTTCATATTACAAAGGCGTTACAGCAAACATATAATTGTTTACAATTTAGTCACAATTAAAACACGAAAAAAACTATAAATTTCAAAAAATGCAGTTTAAACTGTGACAAAGTGTGACTTTTAACACAAAATAGAAATTTATGTTTCAATTTTTAAACACAATATATTGAAATTACCTTTTCTGCAACCCTTATGCCATCAACGGCAGCACTCATTATTCCGCCTGCGTATCCGGCACCCTCTCCGGCAGGATAAATGCCTTTCGTCGAGCAGCTTTCAAGCTCATCATTTCTTAAAATCCGTACAGGTGCTGATGTTCTGGTTTCAGGTCCGGTTAAAATAGCACCATTTTTAGTAAAGCCATTAATTTTTCTTTCGAACTGTCTTAATCCGTCAGATAAAATTTTGCCCACTCTTTCAGAAAATAAATTGTTTAAATCTATCGGTGTTACATCAGGAGCATAGCTTGGGTTTAATGATGTAAATTTATTTGAACATTTTCCGTTTAAAAAGTCAGAAACAAGCTGTGCAGGCGCATTATAATTGTTCCCCCCAAAATTAAATGCCTTTTTTTCAAGTTCCTGCTGATATTTAACACCAGAAAGCGGATGCTCACTTTCAAAATCTTTTATTGTTACGTTCACGCAAATAGCTGCATTAGAATTTTCTTTATCACGCGCAAAATAGCTCATACCGTTTGTTACTACTGTGTTTTCTTCTGATGCTGCAGCGACAACAACACCTCCAGGACACATACAAAATGAATAGCACGCATCATCACCATTTCTGTATGAAAGCTGATAATCGGCAGCGCCTAACAGCTTATGACCTGCAAAATCACCATACATTGCCTCGTTAATAAATTGTTGTTTATGTTCAACACGAGCTCCAACCGAAAAGGCTTTTGCCTGCATTAAAATTCCTTTATTAAACAACATTTCATAAGTATCACGTGCGCTGTGTCCTAATGCTAATACAAGCACATCACAAGGGATTTCTTCGCCAGATGATAATTTTACACTTCTGATTTTTTCGTCTTTTATAACTATATCAGATACTTTAGAGTTAAATCTTACTTCTCCGCCAAGCTTTATTATTTCATTACGGATTGCCTTTACTACATTTTTTAAAATATCTGTACCTATATGAGGTTTGGCTTTATACAAAATTTCTTCAGGTGCACCAAATTTTACAAATTCACCTAAAATTTTCATTATTTTAGGATCGGAAATTCTTGTTGTTAGTTTACCGTCTGAAAAGGTGCCTGCACCACCTTCGCCGAACTGTACGTTTGTATCAGGCGAAAAATTTCTGCTTTGCCAAAAATTTTGTACAGCTTTTGTACGTGTATCTACATCTGCACCACGTTCTAAAAGCAATGGCATATATCCCTTTCTTGCAAGAGTTAAAGCACAAAAAAGGCCGCATGGTCCGCTACCCACAACAATAGGGCGATGCAACAGTTTTTTACTGCCGCACACAACCTCTTTTTCATCTTCTTTTATTAATTCAATTATATTTTTTCCGTTCGTTTTAACCTTTTTAGCAAGCTCTAAATCTACACTATACACAAAAGAAACCTGCTTTTTTCGTGCATCAACCGACTGTTTTGCTATTTTAAAGGCATTACAATCTTTTTCTTTAACGCCCGCCTCTTTAAGTGCCACTGATTTTATTTCATTGATTTCGGCATCTATGGGCAGTTTTATGTTGTGAACACGTATGTTCATTGTTTCACCTCGAATCATAAAAACTCACAAAATACAGAATTTGATACATCTATGCCTTTTGATGTAAGGCAAATTGTGTCCTCATTATCTTCTAAAAGCTTTAAATTACAGAATTTTTCAATCTGCTTACCATATATTTCGTAAATATCAACTCCAAAAATATTTTTAAACTCAGTTTTGTTGATACCTTTTATCTTGCGCAAGCCTAAGAATATAAATTCGGACATTTTATCTTTTTCCGACAGCTTTTCAGTTTCTCTGCCATCCGGAACAGGAAGTTGCACGATTTTACTATACGCATCAAGTCCAGACGGATTTCCAAATCTTGAATCTTCAATATTAGAGTGTGCCGCCGCACCTATGCCTATATATGGCTCTCTCTCCCAGTATTTATTGTTGTGTCTTGATTGTTTACCCAAAAGTGCAAAATTAGATATTTCATAATGTTCATATCCGTTTTTCGAAAGTATATCTATTAAAGTATGATACATTTTGCGTTCTTCATCATCTTCTGGCAAAACATACTCTCCGCTATTGACCATATCATACATTTTTGTTCCGTCTTCTAGAATAAGACTGTAACACGATATATGAGAAGGCTTGAGCAAAAGCGCTGCGTGTATAGATTTTTCAAAATCTTTAAGTGACTGATTTGGTAAACCAAACATCAAGTCTAAATTATAGTTTAAAAATCCTGCTTTTTGAGCTAGTTGTATGCACTCTTTTGCCTCGTTTGCATTGTGTGCTCTGCCTAAAAGTTTTAGTTCGCCGTCATTAAAGGATTGAACACCTATACTCAGGCGATTTACACCTGCACTATATAGTGCGCAAAAATAATCATAGTCTGCAGTTTTAGGATTGCACTCAACTGTAAATTCGCAGTCGTCTGTCAATAAAAAGGTAGATTTAATTTTATCTATCAGCTTTAAAAGTTGTTCTTTTTTCAAGCAGGTAGGCGTTCCGCCGCCTATATAGACAGAATCTGCTGTCAGACCTTTATATTGCACCATTTCGGTTGCTAAATTCTCTAAATAGGAATCCGCCCGAGATAATAACCCCGGATATGAAGCAAAGTCACAATATGCACATTTTTTTAAGCAAAACGGTATATGGACATAAACTCCATATACCGCATTTTTATTAATCTTCATCAAGCTTTAACACGGACATAAATGCCTCTTGCGGCACTTCGACAGAACCAACCTGACGCATCCGTTTCTTTCCTTCCTTCTGCTTTTCAAGCAGCTTTTTCTTACGTGTTATGTCACCGCCATAACATTTTGCCAAAACGTCTTTACGCATAGCTTTAACAGTTTCACGTGCTATTATTTTATTTCCGACAGCTGCCTGAATTGGTATTTCAAACAACTGTCTTGGAATTGATGCTTTTAACTTTTCAGCTATCTTTCTTCCTCTTGAATACGC
>JAFQAG010000245.1 GCA_017416985.1 Clostridia bacterium | reverse complement strand
TTTTCCAAAGCTGAAGATATATGTGTATGCCTCTACGGATGAGATATTGTATAAGGCTTTAGTTGATTATCCGCTATTGTTTAAATCGCTAAAGAACGGCGAATTTGAGGATGTCAAGATATCTGAGGGCGATATATTAAAAATACGACCTGATGGTATTATACAAAGAAACACCTTTGAGTATCGTTACTATTACGGCAGAGGATGGTGGGATTACGGCTTGTGCTCGTCTATAAGCTTAGGAAATGTACGGAGCGGGTACACAAAAAATGATTACATTGATGATTTAAAATCTATTGCATCATACCAGGGATATTCACCTGAAGAGGTTGACATGCTGCTTGCAAATGGATTTTCCCCCGAAGAGGTAGAGGAATATATTTACTGTATGGCAGGTGAGGTGTAGATGCTAAGAACATGAAATACATAAAGCTGGTGTTGGTTGCGTTGATTGAAATTCTTGTTGAGGCGTGGAATAATAAAGATAAAAAAGAAGAATAGTCGGATTTAAAATATATTCATCTTTGTTTTTACTAATAATTGAAAACTTTTGCATAATATGGTATAATAAACACATAAATGTGTTTATTATATGCTCCGCAGGAATTTATTGTACGTGCGAAATTTTCCTCGCACAGCTCGGAAATGCACAGGTGCAATTATATCATAAATTTTTTCAAACTTATGGTATAATAAAACCGACAAAGTCGATTTTAGCTAAATTAGCCTGACGGCTTGTAGGCGGATGTCCTTCGACGACCCAAAAACGAACAGAGGGGCATCTGTCCCTACAAGAGTGCAACAAAATAATTTAGCTTTGAACGGAGTTTAAAATTAAGCTAAAAATTTGTCATCTAAATCGTTCATTGATTTTAGTAAGGAATGTCGAATAATGTCAAAAATGTATCAAACTGCAATAAAATAAAAGGAGAAACCGAAATGTATCAAGACCCTTTTAAAGAATATATAAAACAAACAGAACCCAATAAAAAATATAAAGGATACGCTTGGAGTACAGCGATAGGCTTACAAGCTGTTGATGGTTTAAGACCATCTGAACAATTAATTAGAACGGCCATCGATAATATAGAGGGAAATATCTCTATGGATGATGCTGAAAAACGAATTGAAAGCTATTATGCAGCAAAGCCTGAAAAAGCAGAAGATGATAGAACAGAGGAGGCTGATAAGGTTTCTGTTCGTATTGCTGCGATTCTTTCTGAAAAGTCATTTTCATTTGCGCCGAGCGAGTATATAGGAATTCATAAGAAATTGTTCAATGGAATTTATAAACACGCAGGCAAAATAAGAGATTACAATATTACAAAAAAAGAGTGGGTGCTTGATGGTGCAACGGTTTTATATGGAAATGCAGCTGAACTTCGTGAAACATTAGAATATGATTTTTCTGAAGAAAAGAAATTTAGTTATAAGGGACTTTCTACTGATGAAATTATTCAGCATTTAGCACACTTTATTTCAAGGTTATGGCAAATTCATATTTTTGGAGAGGGTAATACCAGAACAACAGCAGTTTTCTTTATAAAATATTTAAGGTCTTTGGGATACGATGCGACAAATGATATATTTGCGGAGAATGCGTGGTATTTCAGAAATGCGCTTGTAAGAGCAAACTATACGGACCTAAAGAATGATATACACGAAACAACAATTTATCTGGAAAAATTTATCCGTAATCTTTTGCTTGATGAGAATAATGAATTAAAAAATAGATATTTGCATATTGTTAATAGGTTTGATGGACAAAATATGGCTATTGACACCAAAAATATGGCTATTCGAAATAAAAATATGGCTATTGATGAACTTAAATTTAATATTCAAACAAAAACCAACATAAAAAAACTATATGAGAGAGTTGGTACGGAAATCGTTTTTGGAAGAAGAGATGTTTCGAATATATGTGGAATTTCATATTCAGCAGCCGGAAACTTAATTTCAAAAATGAGAGAAAATGGATTAATTGATGAAGTGAAAGGATACGGGAAAGGAAAATATAGGTTTTGTTCGTTTTTGGGTCCTAACTTAACGCAAGGCTGACACGATAACGATTGGCATCTTGATTGATTATACAGCCTTTATAAACGGACATTGTAGAAAAGCGAAACCAATGACACAGAAAGGTCTTGAATTATGTATTAAATTTACATAATAATGACCTTGGAGGTGAAATGTATGTGGAATTCAAAACTGAATATTGGTGCAAATTTTAGCATGCCAATTACTCGTGAGCGTATAGACGAGTGTGCAGATTGTGTTATTAGCAACCCCGATATAGCTGAAACATTAAAGGTTATAAAAGGCGAAGACACAGATAAAGACGAATTGCATAAGTTTGTTTCAAAAATAATTGAAAGTATAATATTAGAAAAACTTGTGGAGAGAAAAGAAAATAAAGAAAAATCGGATCAGGGCAAGAATTATGTTGCTAAAAAGGAAAAGGTCGACTATGAATTTGATGCTTCCAAAATAAAATGGAAATCCTTTAAAATAGGAATTGAGGAATTTTTTTATAGAATTGATTACAAATTTAACGAAAAAGAAGCACTTTTAAACTCTATGCTTAAACAATGTAAAAATTATAAATTCTATGAAACTAATATTATTAACGATTATTCTATTCTTTTTTTCTCCTTTAAAATGTTCGATGTATATTGTCAGCTCGTGTTTAATTGCAATGACTCGGAAAATCCTAATAAAAAAAATACAAAGCAAGAAATTGCAGATTTGTTTTCGGAAATAACGCATAACCAACTTAAGAAAAAATACAAAAGAAAACATGTAATAAAAGAAACTATAGAAAACAAGACAGGATGCAGAACGACATACAAAACGACATATAAAACGAGACCTGTGCACGTTTCCGAAAATGTTCTTGTACCTTTCTGCAAAAAATTTCCATTTGATGAACACAGATATGTTTATACACTTGTATTTATAAGCTTTATTCAGACTTTGGCTAATTCTACAAAACTTGATGATTGGATTAGGTACAATTTTTTCTGTCGATTCTATAGGCATATCATTTTATTTAACGCAATAGTAAAAGAGCAAAAACCAAAAAATAAGAAAACAACCATTGTCTATCACAACTTTGCAAAAACAATTAAATCAATTTCTAATAAATTGCAATATTTAAAGAAAAAAAACGAAGATAATAAAGTTGCAGAAATAGAAAAAATCAGAGAACTTTTTAAAAATATTCCTAAAAACCAGTCTGAATTGGAAAGAATCTCAAAAAAGAAGTTCCGTGAATGTTGTCATAAAGTTTTCGATTATCTTAATGATCCGGATAATTATGAGAACAACGCTTTTTCTGAGATAATCCCTATGTATATGTTTTTGCCCTTTGAAACTGATGAAGGCTGTATTTCATACGCAGAGTTAATTTTTGGCGAATTAGGTAAGGAACTTCCTAATTCGCTAAGATTTCTAAAAAATGAATTTGATAAAAATAACATATACGTTAACCTTCTTATACCTTCACCAAAATGTCAACTTAACAAAAAAGAATTAAAAACAGAAGTTAATTCCGGCACATTTCTACGTACAGCTTTTAATCAAAGTCAGCATTATAAAGCTATATGCGATAAAATGATTTCTGACATCAACAAATATGTAGAGAAACTTTTCTGCCCAGACAGTATAGACGAATTTGAAAAGCAATATAAGAAAGCCGTTGGCAACGTTAAATTTAATCCAATGGATGTACCTATATTATCATTTGATGTGTCAAATTATGCCTTAAACGATAGCATCAAAGCTTTAGCACTTTTTGTGAAATAGGTTGTCAATAGTTTTTTTAAAAATTTTTTAAGGTCGTGAAAACCGCGTCATATTAAGGTTTTCGCGACTTTTTTTATTTATTTGATATAAAATAAATAATTTTTATTATTTGCATAAATAAAAAAGGCCTTTAAGCCGCAACATATCGGCAATTAGAGCATTTGTATGCAAGTGATTTTCAGCAAAAAAAGCCACCTTTTTTTTTACAACCTTGTCATATTATATATTTATAATCACAACGTTCCAAATTGTTTTATGTAGATTTGGCATTAATGATTAAAAAATAATTTTACAAGGAGGCTGTATATTATGAATAATATGCAAACTTTAAAGCCAGAAAGAAGAGGAGGCAAATATGACAGATATTACGCCGTTTGAAAATCTTAAAAGACTTTTAGAAGAAAAAACGGAGAATCTAAAGCTTGAAAGCGATGCTGAAGGTTATTTCGTGACAGATGGAATACAAAAAATTCGCACTTTTCCTTTAATATGCTACGAGGAAAGATTGTTGCATGGCAATGAATCTGTATGCTATACCTACATTGTTCTATATTCGAAGGGAAAAATCTTTGAACCGGAAAAGATGGTTTCAAGCACAGCTCTTGACTTTAAAAAATATAATCAATGCTATGGTGTCGGCGTTTTTTCAAACTTTGGCGAAGAGGAAATAGATATATTTTTTAATGTAATAAAGATTTTGTTAGTAGAATCAGAGCCAGATGAAATATATAAGTATATGGGTTGGTCAACTTGTGCGAATTATTGTATATGCGGTTGCTTTAAAGTTGAGAAAGATCAAATTACTAAAATAAGAAATGATATAATAAAAACAGATATTGTTTTATCGTTGAAAAAACCTGAAGAAATATGTGCTTTTATGAACTTCGCAATGAGTAATGTATTAAGTGACGGATTTTGTGGTCGCTTAATACAGGTATATAGTATGTGTAGCTACATAAAACCACTTACCCTAAAAGCAACGAATAAAGCCATGCAGGCTTTGCTATCACTGGTGGGTAAGACGGGTATGCATAAAACATCTTTAGCAAATGCTTGCTTTAATCTGTTTGATGTAGCAAATTGTTCTTTTGAAGACAGTGAAGCATCAATTCGTCAAACTCTTCAAAGAAATAAAATTGGTGTGACGATTATTGACGACTTTAAGTGCCACACAAAAGAAAATGAAAAAACCTACGAACACATAACGAGGCTTATGGGTGATGTAGGGACAACAGGAAAGCGAGTTAATGGAAAAAATAAGAGCGAGGAAATCATAGAGGGGTTGGCTGTTATAACTGGAGAAATTCGTCCTAGACTTCAGCAATCATCATATGCACGCATTTTATTTGTTGATTTAGAATCGAATCCTGTTGATTTAGATATACTGTCTGAGCTTCAGCGAAATAAAGGTGATTATATTACTTTTGTTGTACTTTTAATACAGTATGTAATAAAACAACCTGATTTTGCGACAAGCTTTGTATGTAAAACTGAAAAATTCAGGAATGAACTTCTGGCAGAGGAAAAGTATAAGGGTATGCATAGCCGCTACTATGATATGTATGGATGGCTTGCTGCTATGTGGGAATGTTATAGTAGTTTTTTAAACTCATATAACATAAAAGATGACTATGACTTTAAAACGGCATTAAAAGACTATATTTTCGCTCAAAATTCGAGGTATGACAACGACCCGGTCAAACTTTTTTTGATAGGGTATAAAGAATTATTAGCCTCAAACGAGATAATTCTTCTCAAAACAATGAGCGTTGATACTGTAGAATTTGATGTTTTAGATGACGATGACAGACTTTTTATACAAAGTAGAAAGCTGTTTAAAAAGATTTATGAATTCTGGAAAAACAACGGAATAGACTTTCCGTGTTCAGAGCGTGCTTTGAGAAATGTTTTGACAGAACAAAATCTGTTAGTTATGAAAAACGGAAAAACTACAGAAGAAAGAAAAACCAAGTCCAACCGTAGTTTTAGCGGTTTTACTCTTAGAAAATATTTATTTTTAAATTTTGGAGGTCAATACAATGGAGAATTTTAAATCATGTTTACAAGGAATTGATGTAAATGAAAAATGTGCTAAATTTTTAAAAGGTGAGCTAAGCAAAAAATTTGATAAAGAATTACTTTATGATTTTTTATCGTTGCCTGTTATTAAACATATGCACAAAGAAAGAATTACTATTCTGATAAACCTAATCAGGGACGGAGTATATGATTATGATATTATATCCTCATTGTGTGATGAACTGGAAGATGTATCAAATTATTTATGGCTTGATATCGTGAATATGATTGATGAAATTATTCATGAAATCTTCTATAAATTTGACAGGAGAGCCCAGCTAAAGCTAGCTTACACTTTAGAAGTTCTTTATGCCAAAGGGTTTTCCAACATCGGCATAATGCTACAAAAGTTATTTGAAATAATAAACTTTTCAAATCTAGAGTTTTCGCCAGATAGTGAGGAAAATGTGCATATAAGGTTAGCGAAAGTTGCTTATTCCTGTAATGCATATAACTATCCACAAAAAGTGAAATGTTTAAAGTCTATAAAGGAACATCTTAAAATGTCGAAAAACAAGCATCTTATGGGAATGCTGAATTACTATAAGGGTATCAGTTATAAATGTGCACATCTCTCTTATGACGGAAAAAATGATGAATATTATATATTAAAATCTCGAAACAGGGGATTTGAGCTTGCTAAAATATATTTTGAATATATTAATATTCACATCGAAAAGTCGAAGAAATCGCTAAAAGCCTGATGACTACTGACTTTCAAGACTCGAAGTTTTGAAATGATGCAAACTTAAAAATCGATTTTTTCGATTTTTTGAAGGTGGTGATGCTTATAAGGTATTTTTAAGAACGAAGCCTGAAAAACGGCAATGGGTAATATGCTTTGTTTGCGGTATATTACTGATTAAGCAAACAATTTAAAATTGCTTTATTCAGGAGGAAATTTTTAATGAGAGAATATAAATATAATATTCCTATCCATAAAAAGTATGGACTAACCATAGAAGAAGCGGCTGAGTTTTCTTGCATAGGCACGCACAAACTACGTGAGATAATTGCAAATGATAGCAGCTTGGAGTTTGTTCTTCATAAAGGCAATCAGGTTGTAATTAAACTCCGATTGTTTGAAAAATGGCTTAATGGAATTAACTTTATTTAAATATTGCATGCGGATGCACCCTATGCGGTGTATCCGCATATTATAGGAGATGAAACGAAGTGGCAAGCAGACGAGATAATAAAGGAAGAGTTCTTAATAAAGGCGAATACCAACGAGCTAATGGCATGTACGAATATAAGTACAAAGAGCTTGACGGAACGAGTCAGAGTGTATATAGTTGGAGGTTAAATCAAACTGATAAAGCGCCTCAAGGTAAAAATTCTGAATTTTGTTTAAGAGAACTAAAACAGCAAATTGAGCGTGACAGACGGGACGGCATAAATTCTGCAGAAGCGAGAAAAATGACGCTGAATGCCTTTTTTGATAATTATATTGAAAGTAAAGTCGGACTGAAGCAATCCACAAGAACTAACTATAAGTATATGTATAAAAAATATGTTTCAAAAACATTAGGACTTAAAAAAATTTCTGATATAAAATACAGTGATATTTTAAAGTTTTACAACTCGCTTATTGTTGAATTAGGCTTTAAGCCAAATTCAATGGAGATAATTCACACCATACTACATCCTATTTTTACTGTAGCTGTGAGAGATGACTATGTGAGAACTAATCCTACCGATAATGCAATGAAAGAAATTAAAAAGGCACATAATTGGGAGAAAGCAAAAAGGCATGCTCTTACAGAGAAACAGCAATCAGCATTTATGACCTTTATGCACGAACACGAACAGTATAAAAATTGGATTCCTTTGTTTAAGGTCCTTTTAGGTACAGGGTGTCGTGTAGGAGAAATAATAGGATTACGATGGGAGGATTGCGATTTTGAAAATAATCTTATCAGTATAAATCATAATCTTATTTATCGTCAACAAGATAGCGGAAGATGCGAGCATCACATAACTACACCTAAAACTAAATCGGGAATACGGACGATACCTATGCTTAAAGAAGTGAAAAATGCCCTGCTTGAAGAATATAAAAAGCAAGAACAGAGTGGCTTTAACAATACAGTTATAGATGGTTACAGCGGTTTCGTTTTTAAGAATCGTTTCGGGAATGTATTTTTGCCACATAGCATAAACAGAGTTATCTCAAGGATTATAACTAGCCATAACGAAATAGAAACTGAAATTGCCAAAACTGAGAACAGAGATCCTGAGCTGTTGCCGCATTTCTCAGTACATAATTTAAGACATACTTTCTGTACACGTTTTTGCGAGAATGAAACTAATATTAAAGTTATCCAAGAAATAATGGGACACGCTGATATTACAACAACAATGGATATTTATAACGAAGCAACCTTAGACAAGAAAAAAGAGAGCTTTGCAAATCTTGAAGGAAAAATCAAACTTTCATAAACAAAACGAACTCTTGCAAAATATGCAAGAGTTCATTTTTCGTATATTTTTTCGTAAATTTTATTTTGATTCCTTAAAAACCGCTTTATAAGGGCTTTTATTTATCCAAACTTTTCATTGTTGGGAACAACAATACATCACGAATGGCAGCTGAATCAGTTAGCAGCATACACATACGGTCAATACCAAATCCGATACCGCCCGTAGGAGGCATACCGATTTCTAATGCATTCATAAAGTCTTCGTCAGTTGTGTTAGCTTCTTCATCACCCTGAGCAAGCAGTTCTTCCTGCGCACGGAAACGTTCACGCTGGTCAATCGGGTCATTAAGCTCTGAATATGCGTTTGCCATTTCCCATCCGTTCATAAAGAACTCAAAACGCTCAACGTATTCAGGATTTTCTGGCTTTTTCTTTGTAAGCGGAGAAATTTCAATCGGATGGTCCATAACAAATGTAGGCTGAATTAAGTGCTCTTCTGCAAATTCTTCGAAGAAAAGGCTTAAAATATCACCTTTTTTGTGTCTGTCCTCATAATGAACGTGATGCTTATCTGCTGCTGCACGTGCTTCTTCTAATGTTTTAATTTCGTCAAAATCTACACCTGCATATTTCTTAACGGCATCAACCATAGTAATTCTTTCAAACGGCTTTTCTAAATCCATTTCAATTCCGTTATATACAATTTTGGTTGTTCCCAAAACTTCCTTAGCAACGTGGCGATAAAGATTTTCAGTCAAATCCATCATGCCGTGATAGTCGGTATAAGCCTGATAAAGCTCCATTAATGTAAATTCAGGATTGTGACGTGTATCTAAGCCCTCATTTCTGAAAACTCGACCGATTTCATAAACCTTTTCAAGACCGCCGACAATGAGTCTTTTTAAATAAAGCTCAAGTGAAATACGAAGTTTAAAATCTTCGCTTAAAGCATTAAAATGTGTTTCAAACGGACGGGCAGCAGCACCACCTGCGTTTGCAACAAGCATAGGAGTTTCAACTTCTAAAAATCCCTGCGTGTTTAAATAATTTCTGATGCTTGCAATAATTTTTGAACGTTTAATAAAGGTATCCTTTACCTCGCTGTTCATAATTAAATCAACATAGCGCTGACGATAACGAGTGTCGGTATCGGTAAGACCATGGAATTTTTCAGGAAGCGGCTGAAGAGATTTAGTAAGCAGAGTGTATTCTGATACTTTAATAGAAATTTCTTCAGTCTTGGTTTTAAATACCTCACCCTTTACACCTATAATATCACCGATGTCGAGCTTTTTAAAATCGTCATACGATTCTTCTAAAGCGTCTTTTTTAACAAAAATCTGAATTCTTCCAGTAATGTCTGCGATGTCGCAGAACATAACTTTACCCATTCCGCGCTTTGACATAAGACGACCTGCAATACTTACAGTTTTGCCTTCAAATTCTTCAAAAGCCTCTACGATTTGTGCGCTAGAGTGTGTTTTATCATATTTAACCTCGCAAAACGGGTCACGACCCTCTGCCTGCAGTTGTGCAAGCTTATCACGACGAACCTGTAAAATTTCGTTTAAGTCAGTTACTTGTCCATTATTCTTTGGTTGTTCCTGCATGATGTTCCTCCTAAAAATTGTTATACATTTTAATTATACTACAAAAAATCGCAATTGTAAAAGGTTTATTTAAAAATTTACAAAATATTTCTTATATTTAAAAAATCTGCTTAAAAAATATTGATTTTTTCTGCAGAAATGATATAATATGATAGATAGGATATTTATATCCGTTTGCAAAGAATTAACAGATGACAAATTATATAGATTGAGGCGGTGTAGCTTTTGGATAAAATAGTTGTTTGCGGGGGCAAAAAGCTTCACGGTGAAGTAAACATAAGTGGAGCAAAAAATGCTGCTGTTGCGATTATACCTGCTGCAATTTTAGTCGATGGTGTATGCATCATTGAAAATGTGCCGAACATAAGAGATGTTCATGTTATTGTTGGCATTATGGAGCATATGGGCGCTAAAATTGAGTTTTTAGATAAATATACACTAAAAGTTGACTGTTCTTGTATGGATAAGCAGACCGCTCCGCAAGAAATGGTGCGCAAAATGCGTGCATCATATTATCTTTTAGGGGCACTTTTAGGTCGCTTTAACAAGGCAGAGGTTGCAATGCCCGGTGGCTGTAATTTTGGCTCAAGACCGATTGACCAGCACATAAAGGGATTTCGTGCATTGGGTGCAGAAGTAAGCTGCGAGGGGATTGTAAAGGCATCGGCAAAAGAACTTGTAGGCTCGTCGGTATATTTAGATATTGTAAGTGTTGGTGCAACAATTAATGTTATGCTGGCGGCGGTTTTGGCTAAAGGCAATACTACAATAGAAAATGTTGCAAAAGAACCGCACATAGTTGACGTTGCGAACTTTTTAAATGCAATGGGCGCAGATATAAAAGGCGCAGGAACAGATGTAATTAAAATTCGTGGAGTCGAAAAGCTAAAAGGCGGAACATACTCAATAATTCCCGACCAGATAGAAGCAGGAACATTTATGATTGCTGCAGCTGCAACAGGCGGCGATATTTTGGTCAAAAACATAATTCCAAAGCATATGGAATCTGTAAGCGCAAAGCTTATTGAAATAGGTGCAAAGGTCACAGAACTTGACGATGCTATCCGTGTAGTAGGAACAGACGTGGTTAAAAATGCAAATGTAAAAACCTTGCCTTATCCCGGATTTCCGACAGATATGCAGCCGCAGATTGTGTCGCTTTTGTCGATTGCATCTGGTACAAGCATAGTAACTGAAAGTGTGTGGGATTCTCGTTTTCAGTATGTTGACGAATTAAGACGAATGGGCGCAGACATACGTGTTGATGGCAAAACTGCAGTAATAAACGGAGTTAACCGCCTAGAAGGTGCGGTTGTAAGTGCAACTGATTTGCGTGGCGGTGCAGGTATGGTTATTGCAGGTCTTATGGCTAAAGGCACTACCGAAATTCACGAAATTCAGCATATTGACCGTGGATATGAAAAAATGGAAGAAAAATTTAAAGCCCTGGGCGCAGATATACGCAGGGTTTCAGAATAGATAAATATACTTAAACATAGAGGAGATATAAACATGAAAAACGGTAAAATCATTTTAGCAGGTTTTGGTGGACAGGGTATTTTGTTTGCAGGTAAAGTAATTGCCTATGCAGGATTAAAAGCAGAGCGTGAAGTTTCTTGGCTTCCGTCATATGGTCCTGAAATGCGTGGCGGAACTGCAAACTGCAGCGTTGTTGTTTCTGATGAGCCGGTTGGTTCACCGGTTATTCCGAATCCGGATATTTTAATTGCAATGAATCGCCCGTCACTTGACAAATTTGAAAATCTTGTAGAAGAAAAGGGATATATTGTTTATGATAGTTCATTAATCGACCGAGAGGTAGAGCGTAAAGACGTTAATGTGTTCCCAATTCCTGCAACGCAGCTTGCACGTGAAGCAGGGCTTGACAGTCTGGCAAATATGGTTGTTGTTGGTCAGATGTTAAAGGCAACAGGTCTTTATACACTTGATGAAATAACCAAAGGTCTTGAAAAAAGTGTTCCACCGAGCAAGGCAGCACTGTTAGAGAAAAATGTTCAGGCTATTAAATTAGGGTACGAATACGAAGCTTGATCAGGAGCTGTAGCAAAATGCGCACATCACACAAGGCAAATATAACGCATAACTAAGCTTATTGATTAAAGCAATAAAGTTAAGATAACCTAAAATTTAATGTGGGAATTCGTCAAATGACGAATTCCTTTTTTTATAGCGCCTTGTGTTTTGAACAAACCTCACCTCTCGGCGTATAAACATACGCCTTCGGGTAACCCCTACGGGTTCAGTTTGTCCAGTAACACTGGGCACTTTGACAAAGCAAGTGTAAACGTAGCTTTGCTCTTAGTGCCCGATGATACTCCAAAGGAGTACTGCGCTATTTTCCGTCCAGCTCTTATTTTATTTTTTATAAAAACTTTAATAATATCGACAATTATTACTTGACAAGCCATATTTTGTGTGCTATAATATTAAAAGTGTTCAGAAGTGACTTGAGCTTTTGAGCCACAACATCACTGTCGCTGTGGTGGAACTGGCAGACACAACAGACTTAAAATCTGTCGGATGAATAATCCGTACCGGTTCGATTCCGGTCAGCGGCACCAAAAATCCGAATGCCTTTTGGCATTCGGATTTTTACTTATAAAGAAATGTTCGGAGGCTGAGTATGAATTTTCAATATATGAAAAATTTTATGGATTCTTTAACTGATTGGATTATACCCGGCAACTCGATTGTGGTGTATAAAGATGGTAAAGAGGTATTTAGCTATCAGTCCGGTTATTCTGACTTAGAAAATAAAGTTAAAATGTGTGGCGGAGAATTATTTAATATTTATTCTTGTTCAAAGCCTGCAACTGTTACGGCGGCTTTGCAGCTTTATGAAAAAGGCAAGTTTTTGCTATCTGACCCTTTATATGATTTCATTCCCGAATTTCGTAATATGTATGTTAAAACTGAAAGCGGAGAGTTAGTTAAAGCAAAATCGCCAATAACAATGCGTCATTTGTTTACAATGACAGCAGGACTTACTTATGACACAACGTTGCCGTGCTATGAAAAAGCACAAAAAGCGACAGAT
>JAFQAG010000244.1 GCA_017416985.1 Clostridia bacterium | reverse complement strand
TTAATTTAAAAATAAAAAAACGACTGATTAACAAGGTTAGTCTTACATCTGAGCAAAAAAGAGAAATAGATGAATATTATAAAAAGTATTACGGCAAAAAGGTTAAGCATCACTGGCACAGACTTTACCAGAGCTATACCGGTGTTTTCAGAAAAGATTATTTCCCTGAAATACTGCTTTCATCAAAGCTTGAATTAGTTTTAAATCCTGTAGAAGCATCAAATTTGCTTGGAGATAAAAATTTACTCAAGCAACTTTTTGGCAGTGTCGAAGAGGTACATATACCCGAAACCTATGCATCCTGCGTTAATGGTGTTTTAAAGGACGGAAATCACAATATAATATCGTCTGACTATATTAAAGAACTGGTAAAAAATAAATCTTGTGTTATCAAAAAAACAATCGAAACCTCAAGTGGTAGAGATGTTATGATATGCAATTTTGAAGACGGAACAGATGTAAAAAGTAAAATGACAGTTGATGAAATCATAAATGAAATGGGCAAAAATTTTGTTGTTCAGGAAAGGGTTTCACAATTTAAAGAACTGTCAGATTTATACCCTGATTCTCTTAATACTTTCAGAGTTATGACCTATATAGTAGATGGCGAAATTTATCACTGCCCGCTCGCGTTAAGACTTGCTCGCAACGGAGCAGACCGCGACAATATACATTACGGCGGAATATGTGTCGGCGTAGATGATGATGGCAGCTTATATGAGAAAGCTTTTGAAGAGTTTGGCAATTCTTACGAAGTTCATCCTGACACAAAGATAACATTTAAGGGATATAAATTGAGCAACATTGACAAGCTTATAAGCTGTGCTAAAAAACTACATGCATGTATCCCAATGCTTGGTATAGTTTCGTGGGATTTGACATTTGATGAAAACGGCAAAGTAACCATAATTGAAGCAAATACCTTTAATCAATCAGCGTGGTTCCCACAGATGATACAGGGTAAAGCCTTATTTGGTGAACATACACCATATATGTTAAGCCTGATTTCTAAATAAAAGTGCGAGGGTGATAAAAATTAAAATTTCTATTTTAATCGGAAGTTTAAGCGGCGGTGGTGCCGAAAGAGTGGTTTGTAATTTAGCAAATTATCTTGTAAGCAAAAATCACGAAGTAACAATTATTACAATGTCTGCACAACAAACCTATACGATAGATGAAAGAGTAAAACATGTTATTTTGTTTGACGATTCGCAAAACAAGAGTAATTTTATAATAAAAAATGCAAAAAGAATATTAAACCTTAGAAAATATTTTAAAAAAGAAAAACCGGATGTATACATGACATTTTTACCAACTTTGTCATATACAATGCTTTCACACAGAAAGCTTATAAAGTGTCCGATAATTCTGGCTGAACGCTGTGAACCATCAATTTATTGTGAATCAGAAAAAAATAAAAAAAGACTGCTTAAATTCTATCCCAAAGCAGATGCGTTTGTGTTTCAGACAAAGGATGCTAAAAAATATTATAATGAGCAGTTAAATTTGAAAAAGCCTTACGAAATTGTTATACCAAACGCAATTAACGAAGAGTTTATAGGCAAAAAGTATGACGGTGAACGTAAAAAAACTATCGTAGCCGCAGGCAGAATGAGTCAGCAGAAAAATTTTGGCTTGTTAATTCGTTCGTTTGCAAATGTTAAAGATATGTTCCATGAATATAATTTGAAAATATGTGGAGACGGACCGTTACTTGAATCGCATAAAGAGCTTGCTAAAAGTCTTGGTATAGGCGAAAGAGTGGAATTTCCAGGCTATGTAAAAAATATAAGTGAGCAAATTAAAGATGCATCGCTATTTGTGCTTTCGTCAAATTACGAGGGTATGCCGAATGCGCTTATGGAGGCGATGGCACTCGGTTTGCCGTGTATTTCAACCAACTGCCCGTGTGGAGGGCCTGAATTTTTAATTGAAAACGGCAAAAACGGCTTGCTTGTAAGCGTTAATGACGAAGAAATGATGACTAAGGCGATTAAAAAGGTGCTGGAAGATAACGAGCTTGCAAAACAAATGGGTGAAAACGCAAGTAAAATATGCGAAACCTTAGCGCCTGAAAAAATTTATGCACAGTGGGAAGAATTTATAAATAAGGTAGTAAAAATGTAGGGGAGTCATATGAACGAGATAGGTTTAATGAACGAAGTGCGCATTAAAAAACAGGATAATGCGATTAATTCGCAGAATTTTACAAGTGTCATTGTTGCTATAACAATTTTTCTGTCAATTGACCCGTTTTTTGTATGGACATCTTTTGCAGGAGGAATTTTTGCAAGTGCTCTTAAAGTTTTGCAGTTACTATCGATTGCATTGATGATTTTTCAGCTTAAAGAGGTTTCTTTATCTACTTTTTTTGGCGGATTAAGTATTTTAGGCATATTCCTGTTTTATTGCTTTTTTACAGGGCGAGTGAGTGGTACAACTCATCCGTTATTGATAGGTAACGTTTTAATATATTTATTCTATGCACTTAATGTAATGACGGATCGTAATATTCTTATTAAATCATTTGATTTGCTACGTACATTTTTTGCTGTAGTTTTAGGATACACATTGATTATTTATACATTGATTTTGCTAGGAGTTCCTGTTCCGTATTCAATATTGCAATCAGGCGAGGCTGGGCGTGTTGAAGCCGGTTTTCAGTTTTATCATAACTATTATGGCTGTATTGTTATAAATCAAAGTGGCAGTTTGTTGTACAGATTTACTTCGGTCTTTACCGAACCTGGTGTTGTTGGAACTTTTTGTGCGTTCTTTTTAGCTGCTGGCGATTTAAAAATAAGGAAAAGTAAAAAAGATGTTATCTTTTTGATTTCCGGGATTTTGTCGTTTTCTATTGCATTTTATTTGATGATTGTATTTTTCTACGTATTAAAATCTTTAAGAAATGGCGGCATAAAGCCATTTTTGGCTTTGTTGGTGGTTGCTATAGTATATTCTGTTTTTATTAATGTCGAGTTTTCTAATCCTGAGTTGCAGATGTTGCAGGAACGTCTGACAATTACAGAAGAAGGTTTAGCAGGCGATAACAGAATGAAAAAAATGGCAGAAAATGCATATCAAGCTTTCTTAAAAAGTGATTTAAAAACAGTTTTGTTTGGCTATGGCTATCCGAATTCAAGATCTGCTGCAGCTGCATGGCAGGCATCGGCATCTTATAAAGAGTCCGTATATTGTCTGGGAGTTTTAGGATATGGTTTAATGCTGGTTTGGTTTATTTTTACTCCGTGTTTATGCTTTAAATCAAAGAACCCAAAAGAAAATCGGGCAATGTATTCATATATTGTGATTTTTATAGTATCGCAATATCAGCGTCCTTATATGAAAAGCTTATTTTTGGTATATATTCTTTTGGCGGGATGCTTGTATATACAGCAGAAAGTAAAAACTGCAGATAAAACTTAAATATCCAGATTGAGTTTATTTTAAATAATTTTTGTATATGTTTTTTAAGTAATAATTTTCACAAAATAGAGGTGGTTTGGTGCGTTCAAAAAATGCATTTAGAAATTTATCGGCTTCATTGGCATACGAAGCATTTATTCTGGCTTTGGGTTTGATTGTACCTAGATTTATTATACTGTCTTATGGCGACAGCATTAACGGTTTAACACAAACGATTAACAGATTACTGACGTTAGTAAATTTGTTACAGGCAGGTGCAGTGGGGGCATCCATATTCGAGATGCTAAAACCGGTTGCCGATAATGATTATAAAAAACAGAGTGCCATCATGTATGCCTCAAAAAAATTCTTTGATAGAATGGGAATTATATATCTTTCTATCGTTTTGATTTGTGCGGTATTTTTTGGATTTTATTTACAAGATGGCAGTCTGACTGAAATTGAAGTAATTTTGTCGTTTTGCATTCTTGCTATTAATGGGTCGTTGTATTTTTTCTTTACAGCGCGATATGACATAGTATTTTCAAGTTATCAAAAGAAATATTTGCTC
>JAFQAG010000243.1 GCA_017416985.1 Clostridia bacterium | reverse complement strand
TTCCACACTCTTTTGCACTTTTTACCAATGTTTCAAAATCCATACATGCACTGTCACAGCTGCAATGTGTATGTATATGCCAATCTGATGTAATAGCCATATTGATTATCTCCTTTTAAAATTCTATTTTAATAATGCCCGCTTTGTCTACATCAAAGCAAACAGTATTGTTTTTTTGGTTAAATTCAACTTTATTTCCGCAAACATAAATATTTTTTACCTTTTTGCTAAAGCTTAATTCTGCATCTTTTACTGCGTAATCTGATTCTAAGAACATCACATCATTTTCTGCTTCAGCTGAATTAATTCTTATATTTGCATCATAAAGCACGATTCCCTCTTTTTTACTTACTGCAAGCATACGGCTGCCGTGTGCCTCTATTTCTGTTTTAAATTCATCATCAAATTCATATTGTTTGCCGCTCCACACATCGGTAAGTAAGTATTCGCCTTTTGAAAGTCCTAAATCTTCAGTTGTAAAGCTAAAGGTTTTTGTTTCTTCGTCGACATTAAATATACCAACTGTTCTTATCGGCATTATATCGCTATTTTCTGTCTTTGAAAAATGCGGTGTTTTAAAATATATTATGTTAGGCACGCAATAATGCGGAAGTCTGTAATCGTAGCCGACAAAATAAATATCCTGACCATTATTCGGATTACAAACAGCTTTCTTTAAAATTTTAAGTCTTTCGGGGTTATCTGCCAGACTTAAAAGGCCTGCAATTTCGACCATAGAGTGTGTAACCAGACAATAGTTAATGCAAAACATTGCCTCGGTTGCGTTAAGACCTGGCAGCAAGCCTACCGAGTCGCTGTTAGGTACAAACAAGTCACCGGTATGTGTTGCAAAGCAAGCCGCACCCCATAAATAATTTGTTTTTACAAAATCCCAGTTTCCGCTACCGATATCTATACCATAACGATAGTTAGTAAAATATTCTCCCAAAAATGGATTGCCCATTACTATATCACAGCCCGTTTGCAAGTATCCGTCTTTAGGAAGCACATTGCGAATTTCTTTAAGCCACCATGTTCTGTTTTCATATCCTGACTTATCTTTATTTTTATACAAGTCGTGACTGTCTTCAAATGCATAGCTCCAGAAGTCGTGTTTTACCGCCTCGAAGCCATACTTTTCACACAATACACCAATAGCATGGTGCATATACTCTCTTACCTCCGGCTGACTTACATCTAAAGGTCTGTTAGGTGTACGGTGAGTGTAATCTATAAACCATTCTGGCTTTTCTTTAAATATTTTCGTTGCCGGAGGACATAAGCCACCAATCCACAGGGCGGGTCGCAGACCAATTTTTATTATTTCGTCTGTCATATGTCTTAAGCCGTTAGGGAATTTAGTTTTATCAATTCCCTCTTCACCCTCGTATACTACACCCAAGCCATGCGCTACTTTGTTATATACTGCATATCCGTCATCAAGCTGAATCCATCTGACTGTAGGAAAATTTTCTTTTAAATATTTCGCCTCGCGCAATACAAGCTCTTCAGAAACGTCACGGAATACACCATCATTCCACGTTCCCCACACCATATTATCACGATTTATAGAAGTTCTGCCGTATCCCGTCGGCAATTTCTTGCGCAATACATTTGCATATTTTCCAAATATTTTTTCGATATCGTCTGCCTCGTCAGTTTTGCCTAAATACCATTCATCAGTTAAAATTCTGCCAGGCTCTGCTTTTAAAAATGCAGTTGCTTTAAACGAAGAGAAAATATCAAGTGTTACTGCATTGTTTTCGTGCTTTACAAGATAGTTATGGAAAAAGATTTTCTGGCTTAAGCTGCCGTGAACAAGTCCTACTTTTGTATTGTAATTACTGAGCAAAATTGCAGGAAATGGCTGATAAGGACTTGCGCCGATTCTTTCGCATATAACCCCAGGGTCTGCCCAGCGGTTGCCTGCCTGAATATCAAACTCTGAATCCTTTGCATCTGCACTTGTTCTGTCATAGTCAATAGGAAATGTCATTGCCTCGAAAATCCTTGGATTTTCGTTGTGATAAAAATAGTCATCACGCAGGATATCACCAAAACTTATACCCGACAACTTTACTGCAATTTCTTTAATATCCAAATTTTTGTCCGATATGTTTTCTAAAACTCTTCGGCAAATAATTTCGTCGCTGGAATATGTAAAATATAAATCATCACGCAAAACACCTTTACATTCAGCCGATAGAACTGCCGTGCCTTTTTCTTCACATATTTCTGTATTATATTCTAGAAAAAGCTCCTCACCATCTGCCATAACAATATATGGTGCAAAAGAAAGCTCTCCACTTCCTAAACAACTTAAAACAGAGGATAATGTTTTTTTACTCATATGTTTGCTCCTTTTATATGTTTTTATATATTTTATCATTTTTTTAACGCAGAAACAACGAGCATTTTTTTAGATTACTGTGCATTTTCTTAGGCAAATGGGCAAAATTTATATATTAAATTGACTTTAAAATTTTTAAGTGCTATAATTTAGTAAAATAATTAATCAGAAGGTGATTTTATGCAGAACATATCTGTCGCAGTCGAAAAACACAAACAGTTGATTTTAGACGCAGAAAGATTTATCTGGAATCATGCAGAAACAGGTTATAAAGAAAAGGAAACTTCTAAATACTTAGAAGATGCCTTTAAAAAGCTTGGCTATGACCTTGTTTTAGCAGAAGGAATAACCGGTTTTTATACAGTTTTAGATACAGGCAAACCAGGACCCGAGGTTTTAATTCTGGGCGAAATGGACTCTATAATCTGCCCTGACCATCCTGAAGCAAATCCTGAAACAGGCGCAGTTCATTCTTGCGGTCACAACGCACAATGTGCCGCTCTTTTAGGAATAGCAGCAGCTTTAAAAGAGCCCGGAATGCTTGATAATCTTTGCGGCAAAATTAAGCTCTGCGCAGTACCTGCTGAAGAACTGTTAGAAATTGAATATCGTTCTAATCTTAAAAAAGAAGGTAAAATTAAATATTTTGGTGGCAAAAGCGAATTTATGCACCGAGGATTTTTCGAAACCACCGATTTGGCATTTATGGTGCATGCATCTTCTGCTTTTACAGTTCGTTTAGGTTCAGTTGGTTGCCTTGCTAAAAACATTATATATAAAGGAAAGGCATCTCACGCAGGCGGCAGCCCCTGGAACGGCATTAATGCTCTTTATGCAGCAAACTGCGGTTTAAACGCTATTAACTCAATACGCGAAACCTTTCAGGAAGCTGACATTATAAGAGTGCATCCTATCATCACACACGGCGGAGATATGGTTAATGCAATCCCCGGCAACGTAACATTAGAAAGCTATGTAAGAGGAAGCAGCTTTGATGCTATCGTAAAAGCAAATAAAAAGGTTAATCAGGCACTTTGCGGCGCGGCGCTTTCGCTTGGTGCTAATATAGAAATTATTGACAATCCCGGATACGCTCCGCTTATAAACGACAAAAATATGATTCAGGTTGCGATAGATGCTGCCGAAATTGCAATGCCAGAGGTTGAATTTACTTTTAATAATGTTATGGGTTCAGGCAGCACCGATATGGGTGATTTATCTACTGTAATGCCTGTTGTTCATCCTTATGCCGGTGGCTCTCAGGGCACATCGCACGGGGCAGATTATTATATAGTTGATCCGGTTGCTGCTTGTGTCACAAACGCAAAATGGCAGATTGCAATGCTTAATCTTCTGCTTAAAGACAATGCAAAACGCGCAAAAGAAATTATTGCCGATTTCAAACCTGTATTTGCTACACAAAAAGAATATCTTGATTATATAGACACATTAAACT
>JAFQAG010000242.1 GCA_017416985.1 Clostridia bacterium | reverse complement strand
TATTGCATCGTTGTTACCATTTTTGTAAAGTTCATTTATTTTAGATAAATTAGCCGTTTTACCTGCTTTTTCGCTATAAAGACGAATAAGTCGCTCAGAAGAACACATAGCCTCTAAACAACCGCGGTTGCCGCAAAAACAGGGTTCACCATCTTTTTCGATGGTAGTATGACCGATTTCGCCCAACATTGAACGGCTGATTGCGCCGCCGTATAGTTGAACAGCACCGATGCCGTTTTCTAAATCGACAAAAAGCATATTTTCAGATAACTTACGGTCGTTGATATTAGAAAAATTAACAGCACGAATACGTGAAACATTTTCTACAAATACGGGCAGACCGGTTTTTTGCTCTAAAATTTCTTTTATATCAAGCTTGTTCCATTTCATACTCGATGAAAAAACAAATCGGCTGCCATCTAAAACCAGACCAGAAAAAATAACACCTATTCCTAATGTTTTATCTTTTCCATACTTTTTAGTAAGAGCGACAATTTTGCTATCTAACTGAGAAATTACATTTGCCGGTGATTTTGATTTTATATCAGCATCAATCGAAGATAAAACCTTGCCGCCTAAATCGGTATAGAAAATTTTTGCATGCGATTCATCAAATAAAGCAAAAATCAGTCCGTAAGCATCGGTGCGAAATTGAAGAAGTGTGCTTTTGCGCCCTACACGTTCTGATTGCTCTGTACCGCATTCAGCCAAAAGCTCAAGGTCTAAAAGATAAGAGGTAACGTTTGTTATTGATGACAAAGAAAGACCGGTTTGTTTTGCTATTAGTGGACGTGATATGTCCGGATTGCGTCTTATACAATTTAAAACTTTAAGACGATTCATTTTTTGCATTAACTGCACATTTCCAACCTGTTTTCCCATCAATAATTCTCCTCTGTTACACAAAATTTCTAATAATATTATTTTAGCATAAAATGGTATAAAAAGCAAGGTATGAGAACTTAAATTTTACTGTGCTTTTATACTATAGCAAACAATGATTTTGTGATTCAATAGTACATATAATTAAATAAAAAAAAGTTGCATAAAAGTCTATTGGTATTTTTGTACAACTTAAACAAGTAATAAAAAAATTGTGCATTTTATACAAAAGCCGCATATCTTTTTTTATGTTCAGATAGTAATGTTGCAATAGACAATAAATTTTTAAAATGATATAATTTATTTATGGTATCTGCATACAAACTTGTGAAAAATTTAACAATTATAATGCTTGTATGCCAAATCTACGTTCGTTACGAGATTAATTAAGGAGGTAAATAAATTGAGTGAGAAGACAGGAGTAGCTTTTTCAGAAACCAAAGAACAGGCTCAAAAGCTTAGTGCGGTAATTGAAAAGCACAAAAATGAAAATGGTGCACTTATTCCGGTTTTGCACGAGGCACAGGAAATTTACGGCTATCTGCCGATTGAGGTTCAGCAGAAAATTGCAGAGGGTTTAGGCGTTACAATGGCAGAAATATATGGTGTTGTAACATTTTACACCCAATTTTCAGTAAATCCAAAGGGTAAATATAAAATTGGTGTTTGCTTAGGAACTGCTTGTTACGTTAAAGGTTCGGGAAATATTCTGGATAAAATTAAAGAAAAGCTTGGCATTGATGTTGACGAATGCACACCTGACGGCAAGTTTTCTATTGATGCGACCCGTTGTATCGGTGCTTGCGGTTTGGCTCCGGTAATGACCGTAAATGATGATGTTTATGGTCGTTTAGTTCCTGAAGACATTGACGGAATTTTAGAAAAATATATGTAATTTAATCGGTTTAAACTTTAAAAATCTTTCCTTATAATATAGGAAAGAAAAAGTGAATGAAAAGAGGTCTTAGAATGAAGAACTTATCTGAACTTGGTTTAATAAGAGATAAAAAGAAAGATTATGTTAATCTTCGTAGAGAAGATAAAGCAGCAGCTGGTGAGTCTAAGGTAAGAGCTCACGTTTTAGTCTGCGGTGGTACAGGTTGTACTTCTTCAGGCAGCCAGAAAATAATTCATGAATTTGAAAATCAGATTGCAGCAAACGGAATCGCAGAAGAAGTTAAGGTTATAAAAACCGGTTGTTTTGGTCTTTGCGCATTAGGTCCGATTGTTGTTGTATATCCTGAAGGTGCCTTTTACAGTATGGTTAAGGTTGAAGATGTTGAAGAAATTGTAAAAGAGCACTTAGTAGGTGGTCGTATTGTTAAACATCTTCTTTATGATGAAACAGTTGAAAACGACTCAATTAAATCGTTAAATGAGGTTAATTTCTATAAAAAACAGCGCCGTATTGCACTTCGTAACTGCGGTGTTATAAATCCTGAGGATATTGAAGAATACATAGCTATCGACGGTTATCAGGCTTTAGGGAAAGTACTTACCAGTATGACTCCTGAGCAGGTTATCGAAGAAATTAAAGAATCCGGCTTGCGTGGTCGTGGTGGTGCAGGCTTCTCAACGGGTATGAAATGGATGTTTACTGCACGTGCGAGCGGCGAAAACGGCAAATATGTTTGCTGTAATGCTGACGAAGGTGACCCGGGTGCATTCATGGACAGAAGTATTTTAGAGGGTGACCCGCACGCAATTATTGAGGCAATGGCAATTGCGGCTTATGCAGTTGGTGCTGACCAGGGTTATATTTACATCCGTGCTGAATATCCGATTGCGGTTAAACGTTTGCAGATTGCAATTGACCAGGCTAAAGAATACGGACTTTTAGGTTCAAATATCTTAGGTACTGATTTTAAATTTAATCTTGATATAAGACTTGGTGCAGGAGCATTTGTCTGCGGTGAAGAAACTGCGCTTATGACCTCTATTGAAGGTCATCGTGGTGAGCCAAGACCAAGACCACCGTTCCCTGCAAATAAAGGTCTGTGGCAGAAACCTACATTATTAAATAACGTTGAAACTTATGCAAATATCACGAAGATTATCAATAATGGTGCAGAGTGGTTTAAAACTATCGGAACTGAAAAGAGCAAGGGCACTAAAGTTTTTGCTTTGGGCGGTAAAATCAAAAATACCGGTCTGGTTGAAATTCCGATGGGAACAACCCTGCGCGAAATCGTAGAAGAAATCGGTGGTGGCATTCCGAACAACAAGAAATTTAAAGCTGCACAGACAGGTGGACCTT
>JAFQAG010000241.1 GCA_017416985.1 Clostridia bacterium | reverse complement strand
TTTAAAAGTGTTACCTTTGGCACTCCGAAATGAGTCAGTAAGCTTGTAACAATACCTGTATCGCTTACGAAATCCTTTACTATACCGCAGGTTACAACCAAAGATATAAAGTGCGGAAGATAAGTTGCGTTTTGTACAATCTTAGCAAATCTGGGACTTCTTAACTCGTTCATTAAAAGCGCTAAAATTATAGGCATCGGAAACGAGAATATAAGCGTGCTTATACTGATAGTAAGAGTGTTTCTTAAAACTGTCCAGAAGGTAGGAATACTGAAAAAGCGTATAAAATGTTTAAATCCTACCCACGGACTTCCCATTACACCTTTTACGGGTGAAAAATCTTTAAATGCAATAAGGGCACCATAAAGAGGGCCGTATGCAAAAATCAGATAGTATATAAGAACAGGAATGAAAAGCAAATAAAGTCCTTTGTTTCTCGCAAAATCAACCTTTATTTCTTTACGCCTTAGCATTCTGTTACTTATTGCTAATTGTTTTTTTGTTTCCATATCACATCACCCTTTCACTGCGCCAACCATAACACCCTTTACAAAATATCTTTGTAAGAACGGGTAAACCAGCAGAATAGGAACTGTGGAAACGATGATTGTGGCATATTTTACAGTTTCTCCGATATAGTACTTTTCTGAATTGTCTATTCCTGCATCCGAAGCCGAAACTGCACTGTTTTGAATAAGAATTTCTCTTAAAACAAGCTGCAAAGGATACTTACTGCGGCTTTTTAAATAAATACTTGCAGTAAACCATGAATTCCAGTGTGCAACTGCATAATAAAGCGTCATAACCGCTAAAATTGCTTTTGAAATCGGTATTACGATGGAAAACAAAATTCGTCCGTGCTTTGCACCGTCTAACTGCGCAGATTCTATCAGGCTGTCAGGGATATCAGAAAAAGACGTACGCATAATAACAAGATTGTGTGTGTTAATAGCCGTAGGTATGATAAGCGCCAGAAGCGAATCGTTCATATGGAGCGTTTTGGCAATAAGTAAATATGTTGGCACAAGACCACCCGAAAAATACATTGTTAACACAATCAGCTTCATTAATGACTTTCTCCAGTAGAGGTTTTTGCGCGACAGCACATATGCACCTATTGAAGTCATTAAAAGATTTAAAGCTGTACCACCAACTAAAACTATAAATGAATTGTTAAAGCCGCTCATTACCTGATTATTATTAAAAACCGCCTCGTAAGCAGCAAGCTCAAAACCCTTGGGCCAAAGCATTATTCCTGTGTGGCTCATCAGTTCGTTACCATCACTGAATGAGCCGCAGAAAACATACCACAAAGGGTAAATTGTTATTATCATAAGAAGTAGCATAATTAATATATTAAATATATTAAAAACACGCTCTGGCATCGAACGACGCATTAAAAGACCTCCCTAAATGTGTGTTATCTCTTTAAATAACGTGCATACGCAGTATTATAAATCTCTAACATTCTTTCTACACCATATTTGTACATTGTATCAACAAAGCTGTCGAATTTTTCAAGTGGTTCCTGACCCGTAACAAATTTTGCAAACATTGAGCTGCTGTACGAATCTAACTCTGCCTTAATTGATGAAATTTCTTCTGATTCAGCAGGAGTAAAGGACAGACAAACCTCTCTGTGCGGACGACTTGCCTCGTAATCCATTGACCATACGGTAAGTGCTTCGTTTTGCTCAGGTAATTCGTACATTTGAGCTCTGTAACGCTCGTCGCTTTCATATGCACCTTTAGCACCGGATTTCATATAAAGACCTAATGCTTCCTGAGGAGAAAGTCCATCCGGATTTTTCATAATTAAATCAGATAAAATCGGTTCGCCGTCTACCATATTGTAGCTTACACCTTCTGTACCGAAAGCTGAGAACAATCCGCCTTCTTCGGTATAGAAATAGTCCATATATTTTATAGCTAATTCAGGATATTTACACTGTGCTGATATTGTTGCTGCCTGATATGGTGATGCTGGGTAAGATACAACTACTGACTCGTTAAATTCGCCTTTGTTCCATGTAGGATATTTAGCAGGAGTAAAACGAAGTTTAGAATCTTTAGATGCCTTTGTCAATCTTCCGATATCTCCACCGGATATAATCGCTGCACCACTCTTTCCGGTTAAAAGCTGAGTATCTACCATTTTAGAATCAGCAGATACGATGTTTTTATCTAACCAGCCATTATTAAACCATTCGTTAAGTTTTTGAAGAGCTACTTTTCTCTGTGGCTCTACATAGTCATATCTGAATTCTCCATCTTGGATATACGGACCGAAGTGACAGCCGAACATTGCAAACAGGTTCTGATTAAGACCCTTGTTTGCAAATGGTGCTGTTGCGCCTTTTTGATCTTTAAATGCCGCTAATACTGTTTCCCATTCATCAATGGTTTCCGGTCTTTCAAGTGAAAGATCAGAAAGCCAGTCTGCACGCAATGCGATACCTGTTGTAAGCTCAATAGGAGGACGAGCTAAAGCAAGAAAACCGTAATAGTTCTGGTTATCAGTTTTAGCAGCTACATCCCAGTCTTTTACTTCAGCAAGCTTGCCAAAGTATGCCGGCGCATATTTTTTATAATCATTTAAAGAAATAATTATATCACTGTCAATTGCTGCATCTATACCTTCAGCATAGCTATACCAGTCGCCCCACATAATGTCAGGCAGCTCACCTGATGCAATTAATAACGAAAGCATCTGTGATTCCTGACCAACTGCAGGATGGATATAATCCACTTTTACGCCTGTGCGTTTTTCAGCTTCTTGCGCAAAGTGAGTTTCTGAATAGTTATCTATCATTCCTGCCAGTGCTGAACGCATAGGCATTAAATATGTAAGAGTTACATCTGTATCAATCGGATATGACGATAAATCTATATTTTCTCCTGCTGTTTCGCTTTTACCGGAACAAGCAGTTGTTAACATTGCGATAATGCAAAGAAAAGAAATCAATCTTAAGGCTTTTTTCATTTTATAACTCTCCTTTCGAAAGTAAATCCGGATATATTGTTTTATCCCAAATTTTTAATATATTCTTCTAAGTCAACTACTGTACCGTTTTCTCTTGATTCTTCTGCTGCAAATACAATCATATGGTTTGCACAGCTGATACCGATTTCTGAAACCTGTTTATTTATTACACCCGTTGCCATATAGTCATAAAGTGCTTCTACGATGCCATCGTCACCACCGCCGTGACTGCCGATAGCATTTTCTCTCTCGTGTATAGGCACTAAACGTTTTTTGTCGGTTGCAAATTCATATATTTCAATCGGTTCATATCCATCAAGATTAGCATGAAGCTCACCTTTTGTACCGGTGATATGAGTCCAGCGATTTCCTCTTGAAAAACCTGATACAGTAAATGTAACTGTGATGTCATTTTCAAAAAGCATATTGACTGTCTGATGGTCACAAACATTATTGCCAGCCTTATATGCACATCTTCCGTAGTTATTTGTTTTAAGCGCCTCTACCTTTTCTTCATAAGTAGGATTCGGCTTTGTTGTACAACGGTCGCGGAACCAGCATCTTTCGTTATTACCAAAATAAATTTTGTTTATGCTGTATAAGCACTCTTCATCATGAGGACAGCCTTCAATACAAAAATCAGGAGCACCCTCGGGAGCATTTTCTTCTCTGAAATGCTTTAAAGAGCCAAACGACTGAACTTTTTTACATTCCTTGCCGATAAGCCACTGCAAAATGTCCATGTCGTGACAGCATTTTTGCATCAAAAACGATGCCGAGCGCTCTGTATTTGCAAAATTGCCTCTTACAAAGCCCTGACAGTAATGTTGATTCCATACACATTCTT
>JAFQAG010000240.1 GCA_017416985.1 Clostridia bacterium | reverse complement strand
AGAAAAACCGATGGCTCTTACAGTTGAAGAATCAAAAGAAATCGCAGACTACTGCAAAAAAGAGGGCGTAAAACTCGGTGTTGGTCTTATGATGAGATTCCACAGCTATCATCAGGCAATGAAGAAAATCATCGCTGAGGGCAAACTCGGTGATGTTGTATCTATGAGAGGACAGCTTACCTGCTGGTATCCTGACATCCCGAACAACTGGAGACAGAACAAAGCTCTCTCCGGCGGCGGTGCTTTAATGGATATGGGCATTCACTGCATCGACCTTCTTCAGTACATAACCGGTCTTAAAGCAACTGAAGTTACAGGCTTTGCTGGCACACAGACCTTCAGCTACAACGCTGACGACTCTGCTGCAATCGTAATGAAAATGGAAAACGGCGCTTTGGCTATGGTTGATGCTAACTTTAACATTCCTGATGCAGCTGCTAAATGTAAGCTCGAAATTTACGGAACCAAGGGCAGCATTATGGCAGAAGGAACTGTTAGCCAGGTTGAAGGCGGCGATGTATCTGTTTTAATCTCTGACGATTCTTTAGGATACGACGCAGCACAGAACCGCGAAGAACTTGTTCCGGTTAAGTTAGATGTTGAGTTCGGTAATATGTACACCAAAGAGGTTGAATCTTTTGGTAACGCAATTATTAACGATACCGAGCCTGCTATCACCGCTGAAGATGCAATCTTCGTTCAAAACATTGTTGAGCGTGCATATGCATCTAGCGATGACAAAAAAATTGCTATCTTATAAACGGCTGTAGTAAAATGCGCATACCACACAAGGCAAATAAAGCACATAACAAAGCCTTTAAATTTAATCTACAAAGTTAATTAACATAAAACTTAATGAAGGGATTCGTCATTTGACGAATCCCTTTTATTATGAATGCCTTGTGTTTCGAACAAACTTCACCTCTTGACGTACCCACGTACGCCTACGGGTTCAGTTTGTCCAATACGCGCTATTTTCCGTCCATCCGAAAGGAGCTGCAACAAAATGAAATTCATTTTGCTACAGCTCTTTTTTAATTCTATTAATTAAAATCCGGGATATGCTTTCGGCATAGCTTCACTATCTATAAACTGCACAAGCTCAATATTCGGATATTTTTCTTTTATTGCATTAACTATCATATGTGAATATACATTTGCGCCATATACGCTATAGTGCGTAGCGTCTTTATGTGTAGCATTATTTATTAAATAGTTTGCATCTACCTCTTTATTGAAGCGAGAGCCTGCCCACAAAGGACTTGCCTGATAGTAAGAAATATTATCAGAATATACGTTTTCTGAGGATACGATATCCTGCATATACAGCTTTCTGGTCGCTGCTTCTCCTTCAGTTTTCACCAGTTCCTGCAAATATGCAGTAGTCAAATTTGCTGTATCAATAATCGGGACGTTTTTCTCTGCACAAAGTGTTTCTAGTTGCGTAAGATGGTTATGCGGTCCTTCTCCCTTGTTATTAAACATATAATACGCCGTACCATCTATACCCTGATTACGTCTTGCAATACCATTCAGCATAATTATGTTTGCACCTTTTGCTCTGGCACTATCAATAAACATTTTCATATTCTTAGTATAAACACAGCTTTCGCCAAGTGCTTCGGACTGAGGTGCACATTTAACCTGGTCATTGCCGGCAAAACAAATCATAACATAGTCACCCGGCTTGATTGCTGTTACAATACTCGCCCAAAGACCTGCATCAGTAAAGCTCTGGGTTGTATCACCACTGCGAGCCTTGTTGTTAATGCTTATGCCATCAACAAAATAGTTGCCGATAACCTGACCTATACCCGTTCTCGGAAAATAGAAATCTGTATATGTTTCGATATCACTTGCGCCAGCAAGATGAATTGTCGGAGCCTCAGGAGCCTCATAATCAAGCTCAGTTACCATATCAATAGGCATCCATACTCCTGTGTTGTTAATGACAAACACTCTGAGTTTACCATTTACAACATCTGCACTTTCATCTGGCAGTTTAAGTCCTACATCTACAGTTTTGGTTTCATTCTTTGCAATTTCAGGAAGAGTAACTGCCTTTACGGTTTTCAGTGCTCCCTGAGCATTATACCATGCAAATAAAGCTGTTCCGCCTGTTACTCCACTTTTATTTGTAAATGCGGCAGAAGATACACTTGAGCCAATAGATGCACCAGTAGCAAATTCATCTCCATTTTTATATGAGATAGTATCTATATGATAGTTACAAACCTTAACATTTGCCGGAATTGCTTCATTAAAGCCTTCAATAGATACGGATGCGGACTGGTATCCTAGCTTTGTACTGTCAACATTTACTGTTGCTTTAGGCTTCCAGATACCGCCGTTTGAAAGTGTGAGCGCCACTTCAGTTTCCTGCGGCGCAGCCTCTCCCTGACCTACTGCTACATCCAGACGCTCAGGCAATTCACCGGTAAAGCAGTTAAATTGCGAAACTTTTAAATTATCTATATAAACATCTGCATCTGCATTATCTCTAAATGCCATTGTGATTTTACCAATGTTGCCATTTGCATCACTGCTAAAGAACTGAATACCGCCCTCAACTAAAATATTGTTTACATAAACATCATAGGTTTTTGTATCGCTGTTAACGTCAAACCTTAAGTTAAACCAGTCACTTGAGTTTTTGGTATCAGCCGAATCCGCTGTCGCTCCATCGTTTCTTGTCCAGCTTACGTTATATCCGCAGTCTTTTGCAACTCTGGCAATATAGACCTGCGATACAGCATTAACACCGGCAGTACCACCATCTCCATTACCACGGATTGAAAGAATTTTCTCATTGTTTGATTTAATAATTCTCGGTCCTATTCCGTTGGTAATCTGCGCTCCGTTTGAGTCATAAATTCTGATATACGGTTTATACCCTGTGGTGCTGGCATTTTCTACTTTAATATCCATAGTAACTCTGAAGTTGCCATCAAAGGTGTCTATAACCTTCCATGTTAAGTTACCGTTAACAGTTTTAGCAGCATCTGATTTATAAAGCAGCGCAATGTCGCCATCCTTTATCGTAGCAACAGCCGAGCCGTTTTCAGATTTTGTTAAATCATTCATATCAACTTCGAGTTTAAATCCGTCTTTAACAACACCGGCTGTAAGACCTTCTGCGTATGTATCGTCTGCCGGTTTTGTTGTATGTGTTTCCATTTCGTCGCTATGTCTTTCATCAAAACGACCTATATTTACCGTGTATTCTACCTTGCCCATTTCTGTTTCACCTGTATAGTGCTTACGACCCATAACAGAAGTATCAATCTTTTCACTAACGCCCGGCAAGGTCACATTGGCATTAAGGTAAGTATTAACCGTTTTATATGTTGTACCAATAACCGAATAGGTAACCGGTACATTCTCAGAAAAACCCTCGATAGTACCGGCGACAGTATGAGTTGAGCCTGCAACAGCCGTATCATTTGGTGTATAGTTTACTGTAAATGGCTGTGTTGTGCCATCACTCATAGATAAATCAATTTTAGCAGTTTTAGGTGAGTTATCTCCTTCAGGAACTTTTTCATCCGTCACACTTTTGGTTGATAAATCATCTGTAACATATGCCGTTCTGCTAAATTTCACATCGTCAATCATTATAGTATCGCCTGATGTAGGTATTAATCTATATCCTGCCTGAATCACCGAGCTTGTCTGTACAAGATAAGGAATATCATAAACCACAGGTGTTTCCAAATCTGCAACATAAATAGCATATTTTTGGTTGTCCATATCATAAGACACCTTTAAATCAATCCAGCCATCTTCAGATTTTATATTATTAACAACAGCATATATGCCAGAAATACTATAGCCTTCTGTAACTTTCATTTTTGCCGTATCTATGCTTTGAGTTGAATCACCTAAATTTCCAATTGCAACACGAACCTGCGTAGAACTATCTACATAAATATACGGACCACCAAAGTCGCTATTTCCAAAAGCTCCTGCGCTTTTAGGTGACGGATAGAAATAAATTCCAGTTCCCTTTTTCCAATTTTCGGCTTTAAATCTTAACGAAATACTAAAATTCCCGGTATACGCCTCCGAAAGTAAAAAACCTGAATAACCCGAACTGGAAGGTGCGGCAATCGCAACACTTGATTTTAAAACCTTGTTGCCTGATTCACCATTTTCATAAGCAACCACCTCGCCTGCCTGAACGGAGTGTCCGCTTGTTGCGATTGGTGTGCTGCCAATTTCGTAGTTTTCCATATCTGCCACAAGCATATCAGTTTCGCCTTCCACATTTATACGACAGGTAACCGTTTCGCTTGCAGTTGTGCCTGTGTATAGCTTGTAACCAACCTTGCTTGTATCGGCAGCAGTAACTGCTGTGCCTGATGAGTCAGTCCACGTTACTGCTACGCCGTCAAGCTCTGTTGGCAGTAAATAATTTGCACCAACATCAATGGTAATTATTTCTGTTACAGTTGTATCAGCTGCAACACCAAAGACCCCCATAGTCGACATTATTAAAAGTGTGCAAATAATTAAACTTAATAACTTTTTCATAGTTTTAACTCTCCTTAGTCTGCATTGTACTAATGCCTCCATAACTGCGGGAGGCATCAGTATACTTAACTTTTTAATTAAAATCCGGGATATGCTTTTGGCTCAGCATTTACATCTATAAACTGTGTAAGTTCAATATTCGGATACTTCTCTGCGATAGCATCTACTAACATATCTGCATACACATTTGCGCCGTAGATACTAAAGTGTGTGTAGTCATTATGTACATTAGATGTTGCAAGATATGCCGAGTCAACTGCTGTGTTAAAGCGTGAGCCTGCCCACAACGGATTCGTCTTATAGTAAGAGATATTTTCAGAATATACACCTTCTGCCGATGCAACATCCTGCAAGTACAGTTTTTTAGTTGCTGCTTCTCCCTCAGCTTTAGCCAGTTTTTGTAAATAGTCAGTTGATAAATCAGACATATCAATAAGAGGAACATTATATGTTTTGCTAAGTGTTTCAAGCTGAGTCATATGGTTGTGCGGCTCTTGATTTTTGCTGTTAAACATATAATACGCAGTACCATCTATACCCTGTGTACGTCTTGCAACACCTGTCAATAAGATGATGTTTGCACCTTTAGCACGTACATCACTTATAAATTTTTTAATATTTTTAGAGTAAACACAAGTTTCACCAATTGCCTCAGACTGTTCTTGGCATTTAGCCTGGTCATTGTGAGCAAAGTGAACAATAGTATAGTCACCCTGCTTAACTGTGCTTAAAAGGCTGTCCCAATAACCTTCGTCAATAAATGTCTGGGTAGTTCTTCCGCTAAATGCTTTGTTATTAACGATTACGTCATCAACAAAGTAGTTTTCTAAAACCTGACCTATACCGGTTCTTGGGAAATAGTAGTTGTCATATGTCTGGAAGGTACTTGCACCTGCAACGTGTACAGTCGGTGCGGTCGGTGCCTGATAATCAACCTCAGTTACTTTATCAACAGGTTTTAATTCTGTCATGTTATTAACAATAAACACCTTTGCTTTTCCATCAATAACATTTTCACTATCTGACGGAAGTTTAAGACCTACTTCAACTGTCTTAGTCTCGTCTTTTGCAATTTCAGGAATATCAATCGGCTTAACTGCCTGCAAACTTCCATCTTTGCTATACCAGGCAAACAAAGCCTTTCCTCCGGTAACACCGCTCTTGTTTGTAAATGCAGCAGATGCTATAGTTGAACCAACAGATGCGCCTGTAGCAAATTCTTCACCGTTTTTATATGCAATTGTATTTACATCATAGTTGCAAACCTTAACCGTTGCCGGAACTGTCTCATCAAATCCTTCGATAGTTGCTGTTGCAGAAACTACACCGAGCTTAGATGAGTCAACATTTACAGTAGCTTCCGGTTTCCATAAACCACCGTTTGAAAGTGTTAAAGCTACTTCTGTTTTCTGAGGAGCAGCCTCTCCCTGACCAACAACTACACCTATGCTTGCAGGTAATTCATCTGTAAAGCAGTTATACTGATAAATTCTCAAGTTATCAATATAAACATCTGCGTCTGCAGAATCACGAAATGCCATTGTAATTTTACCTATGTTGCCGACAGCATCACTTTCAGCAAACGCAACACCTTCTACAACAGGAACATCATTGACGTAAATGCCATAGGTTTTTGTATCGGCATCAACATCGACTCTGAGATTAAACCAATCACTTGAGTTTTTAGTATCTGCCGAGTCTGCGGTTGCTCCATCGTTTCTTGTCCACGATACATCATAGCCGCAATCCGTTGCCGTTCTTGCGATATATACCTGAGGAAATGTAGTAAGCGAGCTGTCACCATTACCGCGAATCGCAAGAATTTTTTCGTTATTTGATTTAACAATTCTTGGACCGAAGCCATTAGTAATCTGATTTCCACTTTGATCATAAATTCTGATGTATGGTTTATAGCCTTGAGTGCCTGCATTTTCAACCTTAATATCCATACTTACCCTAAAGCTTCCGTCAAAGGTATCTATAACATTCCAACTTAAGTTTTGATTAACAGTTCTTGCAGAATTCGAGGCATAAAGAATTGCCTTGTCACCGTCTTTTTCTGCCGAAATAGCTGAACCATAATAGGTTGCATCGGTTAATGGATTCATTTTGGTATTTAACTTAAATCCGTCTTTAACCTCTCCTGCAGTAAGACCTATGCCATATGTTTCGTCAGCAGGTTTTGTTTCGTGCGTTTCCATTTCGTCACTATGTACTTCAACAAAACGACCTGTATTAACTGTATATTCTATCTTTCCTGTTTCTGTTTCACCTGTATAGTGCTTACGACCCATAACAGTAGTATCAATCTCTTCACTAACTCCAGGCAAGGTCACATCGGCACCAAGGTAAGTATTAACAGTTTCATATGTTGTACCGGTAACCGAATAGGTAACCGGTACAGTTTCAGAAAATCCATCAATAATACCATCCACAGTATGAGTTGAGCCTACAACTGCTGTATCGTTCGGTGTATAGTTTACAGTAAATTCCTGGGTTGTGCCATCACTCATAGATAAAGGAAGTTTAACAGTTACCGGCGAGTTATCTCCCTGAGGAACTTTCTCACCCGTCACGCTTTTGGTTGATAAATCATCTGTAACATATGCCGTTCTGCTAAACTTAACATCATCAATCATTATTGCATCGCCTGCTGAGATGAGTCTATATGCTATCTGAAGCACTGAGCTTACCTGTACAAGATAAGGAATATCATAAACCACAGGTGTTTCCAAATCTGCAACATAAATAGCATATTTTTGGTTGTCCATATCATAAGACACCTTTAAATCAATCCAGCCATCTTCAGATT
>JAFQAG010000239.1 GCA_017416985.1 Clostridia bacterium | reverse complement strand
GGCAGAGTTTTAGGTAACGACCCGCAAGACGACGGAACCGTAACCATTACAGCTGATGTTCCGATGGCGGAAATGGGAAGATTTGCAACAGATTTGCGCTCAATGACACAAGGTCAGGGCAGCTATTCGTTCAAGTTTAAAAACTATGAGCAGGCTCCTGAGCATGTAGCTAAAAAAATAATAGAAGAATCTAAAGCTGAATAAAAGCCAAAGGTGCAGTAAAAAATATTTACTGCACCTTTTTAATTTAACGACTTTGCGCTGTCTGCGCTTTTTTTACATCCCGATTCGTTATGATTTTGCCTTAAACGACTTACAATCCGTGCACTGATCCATATTCGGATTCATCTCGTGTGTTCCCACGGTTATGCAGTCAAGAGAACAATAGTCCTTATCGCTGCAGTGATACTGACATTGCTGTACGGTACATTTAATACATTCATTTGCTTTGCAGTTCATATTCATTTTTTATACCTCCTTATCGGTACATTAGCTATTATGCGCACACAAAAAAATTATATTCTTAATTTTTAAAAAATTTTTAACGCATACTAAAAACAGTTGAAGTATTGTTTTAATTATGATAAAATAGATTTTATCTATGAATTACTATGGAGGGTTTTCTTTAAATATGAACATAAAAAAGTTTCTGCTGGCTATGCTTATTACAGTTTTTGCTTTAGTTACGGTTGCCGGCGGCGCAACATTGGCTAATTTTTTATACGGCGATAGCTTATCTAGTGAAATTACCCGACTGCTTGATAAACCCGTCGGCAAAAAAATAAATATTCTTTTAATGGGACTTGACGAGGACAAAACACGTGCAGATACTATTATGATTGTTACCGTAAATCCCGAAGATAATACAGTAAAGCTTTTGTCTATTCCACGTGACACACGTGTTTCGGTTGGAAATTCATCAATAAAAATCAACTCGACTATGGGATACAAAAAACGTGAAGAATTAATGATTCAAAAATTAAGAGAAATTACTAATATGCCCATTCACTATTATGCCGAGGTCGATTTTTCTGGATTTAAAGAAATTGTTGACATTTTAGGCGGTGTTGATTATAACGTTCCGTATTCTATGAACTATGATGACCCGACACAGAATCTGCACATTCATTTTTCTCCGGGAATGCAGCATTTAGATGGTCAGAAAGCACACGATTATGTGCGTTTTCGTCAGAACAACAACCATACAGCTCCCGGTCTTTATGCATTGGGCGACGAGGGCAGAATTCAGGCACAGCAGGAATTTTTAAAAGAATTTTTCAGACAAAAACTGCAGCCACAATATATTTCAAAAGCTCCTGAGCTTATAAAAGAAATTTATAAATTTGTAAAAACAAACTTTAGCGTAGCAGATGCTATCCGCTATTCAGGTATGCTTAAAAAAATTGACCCGAGCACTTTTGAAACTTACGTTTTGCCGGGCGAAGCCCGTTACGTTGGCGGTGTATCGTACTTTATTCATTATCCTAACTCGACACAGGATTTGGTGTATAAAAAATTCGGATATTTAAACGGCGTTTCTGTTACACCTCCGCCCGAGCCGTCACCGTCTGAATCAGCGACTGCCACACCGACATCGAGCGCAAACTAATTAAAAACTCAACCGACCTAGCATTTCGTTCTTTTTTACATAGGAGGAATTTTTATGAATATTAAAAAGTTTTTCCGTTCACTTATTTTAACCGTGCTTATTTTGGCTGTGGTTGCCGGCGGCTTTACTGTAGGCAATTTTATCACAACGGGAAATCTACCCGATTCGCTTTCGGCACTTTTAGATGCTCCGCCCGAGGGCAAAATGAACATTCTTTTAATGGGACTTGACGAGGGTAAAACACGTGCCGATACTATTATGCTTGCAAGCATAAACAGTGATGATAAAACAGTTAAAATTTTGTCTATACCACGTGATACACGTGTTAAAGTTGGTGGTCACAGCATAAAAATCAACTCTACTATGGGGTATAAAAGACGTGAAGAGCTGATGATTGAAAAGATAAAAGAAATTACAGGGATGCCCATTCACTATTATGCCGAGGTCGATTTTGCTGGCTTTATCGAGATTATGGATATTTTAGGCGGCGTTGATTATAACGTCCCGTATGATATGGATTATGACGACCCTGTACAAAATTTAAGCATTCATTTAAAAGCAGGAATGCAGCACCTAGACGGCAAGGAATGCCACGATTATGTGCGATTCCGCCAGAATAATGACGGTAGCCTGCCTGGCAATTATGCTTTAGGCGATCCCGGAAGAATAGAGGCACAACAGGCATTTTTAAAAGAGATTATACGTCAGAAAATGAGCTTTAAATATATTATTCGTGCACCGCAGCTTGCTAAATCTATTTTTAAATATGTAACAACAAACTTTACTATTTCGGACGGATTAAAATACGTTAAAATGTTAAAAAACATTGATATGGAAAATGATATTAAAACCTTCGTCCTGCCAGGTGGCTCAAAAACAATTTATGGTGCGTCATATTATATTTATGATGCTAAAAAAACTGAGGAACTGGTAAAAACTGAATTTGGATATTAAAAATTTACATAGCAAAAGGTCGTAGCAATATGCTACGACCTTTTGCTATGTTATTATAACAATTCTTTTCTAAGCTCTTCGCCAGATTTAGGTGAAAGCATTGCCGGCGGTACATCTAAAACCGATTTTGCGCCAATGCTGCCGCTTTTATTTAAGCGATAAGCCGCACGTGCATACGAAACTAAAACGCTTGATGTAAACTGCGGATTTGAGCCAAGCTTTAATGCATATTCAATAATCTGTGGTGTTTGGCTATCAAAACCTGTTTTTCCGCTACGGATTACGAATCCGCCATGAGGCATTGCTGCGTGGTCACGTGCCATTTCTTCTTCGGTTATAAAATGAACTGTTGTGTTATAGTCTGCAAAATAGTTAGGCATTGTTTTGATTTCATTTTCTATCTGTGCCTTGTCTGCGCCCTCTTCTGCTACAACATAGCATTCACGTAAATGCTTATCACGTGTTGAAAGCTCAGGATTTGAGCCGCTTCTTACCTCGTTAATTGCACTTTCAACAGGAACGGTATACTGAATTGCATTTTTAACGCCTTTTATGCGGCGAATAGCATCAGAATGTCCCTGACTTACGCCCTTGCCCCAGAATGTATAGGTTTCGCCCTCAGGCAGAACTGCTTCAGCATATGCTCGGCTTAAAGAGAATAGACCCGGGTCCCAGCCGACTGATATAATGCTTGTGTGACCCGCTGCCTTTGCCGCCGCATCAACTGCCGCATAATATTCAGGAATTTTTGCGTGCGTATCAAAGCTGTCGATTGTATTAAAAAGTGCCGCAAATTCAGGCCCCTGCTTGGGCAGGTCTGTCGCACTTCCTCCGCATAAAATAAGAACATCTATATCGTCTTTATGAGCCGCCGCATCATCGGTATGATAAACTGGAATGCCGGTTGCCGTTTTAACAGTTTTTGGGTCACGGCGAGTAAAGAGTGCCACTAACTCCATATCTTTATTCTGAGAAATCGCCATTTCGACACCTTTTCCCAAATTTCCATAGCCTGCAATTGCAATTTTGATTTTTTCCATTTACTTATGCCTCCAATATAAAAAGTGTGTC